>JAVBMM010000035.1:0-5629 GCA_031552425.1 Bacteroidales bacterium
TTGACGTAATGCTATCAGTTGGAAACAGAAATTTGAATATGACGTATGGTATGTTGATCATATTTCATTTGTGTTAGATGTTAAAATTCTATGGATGACAATGGTTAAAGTTTTTAAATCTGAAGGAATCAATTCAAGAACATCAGTAACAATGGAAAAGTTTGCGGGAAATAAATAATTGTTTTGTGAACCCTTAATTTTTGATTTATAAATGTATTTATACGGAGCAAGCGGACATGCAAAGGTTATAGCTGAAACCCTACATGAAAATGGGATAGAAATAGAAGGTGTATTTGATGATAATATATCTATTGAATCTTTTGTCGATCTTCCATTTTGTGGCGTTTTAGATAGGATTCAAGATCATCAGGAATTTATTATTAGCATTGGAAGTAATATATGCCGGAAAAAAATTGCAAGAAAACTTTTTCCCAGATGGGGAAAAGCAATTAGTAAATATGCCAATATTTCTGCATCAGTTCATATAGGGGAAGGTACTGTAATTATGAAAGGAGTAAGTATCAATGTTGATGTAACTGTTGGCAGGCATGTCATTCTAAATACAAATTGTAGTATAGATCATGATTGTATAATAAGTGACTTTGTCCATGTATCACCTAATGCAGCCTTGGCTGGAAATGTTTTTGTTGGAGAAGGAAGTCACATTGGAACCGGAGCTTGTGTTATTCCCGGTGTTAAAATAGGAAAATGGGCTATTATAGGTGCAGGTTCTGTCATTATAAAGGATATTCCTGATTATGCTGTAGTTGTTGGAAATCCCGGGAAAGTGATAAAATACAACATTGTTGAGTTATGATTTTTAGTCTATATAAGATATGTAATTAAATAAAATACATTATGACACCTCGTATTTGGCTTTCTTCTCCCCACATGAGTGGAGAAGAAATAAATTTTATCCAGAGTGCTTTTGCCAATAACTGGATTGCTCCATTAGGCCCTAATGTAGATGGCTTTGAAAATGATTTGTCTACTTATTTAGGTGAAAATTAATATGTTGCGGCATTAAGTGCTGGAACAGCAGCATTGCATATGTCCCTTATATTATTAGGTGTAGAACGTGGAGATAAAGTAATTTGTCAGTCCATGACATTTTCTGCAACAGCTAATCCGATTGCTTATTTGGGAGCGGAACCGGTATTTGTAGATAGCGAAAAAGATACATGGAATATGTCTCCTGAGTTGCTAGATGTGGCAATTAAAGATTGTATCCAAAAAGGGAAGAAGCCCAAAGCAATCATGTTTGTTGATTTGTATGGAATGCCTGCTAAAATAAATGAAATAACAGCAATTACTCAGAAATATGAGATTCCTGTTATTGAGGATGCTGCAGAAGCTCTAGGTTCCACTTATTATGAACGTAAGTGCGGTACTTTTGGAGAAATTGCGGCATTTTCGTTTAATGGAAATAAAATTATTACAACCTCCGGAGGGGGAGCTTTAGTTTGTTCTACAAAGGCAGAGGCCGACCGGGTTCGTTTTTTATCTACCCAAGCACGTGATACTGCCCCTCATTATCAGCATTCTAATATAGGTTATAATTATAGAATGAGTAATATTGTTGCAGGCATTGGACGAGGACAAATAACAGTTTTACAAGATCGTATTGATGCCAGGCGGGCAAATAATGCTTTATATCAAGAAGCCTTTGTAGGTATTCCGGGAATAACTGTACATAAAGAACCAAACTCAAACTTTTATTCTAATCATTGGCTTTCTTGTATATTGATTGATCCGAAACAAACGGGAGGTATTACCCGGGAAGATATTCGTTTGAAATTATGGGAACATGCGATAGAATCAAGACCTTTATGGAAACCAATGCATTTGCAACCAGTATTTTCAGGATCTTCTTTCTATGGAGATGGAACTTCCGAAAGGTTGTTTGAGCAGGGGCTTTGCCTTCCTTCAGGATCAAATTTGAAAAAAGAGGAATTGGAAGAAATAAAAAAGATTGTTTTAAGTGTTATAAACTAAAATACAGGAATGAGTTATTTGATAGTATTCGTATTTTTATTTGGATCAATGCTATTATATTTTAAAATTGCAAATAAATATAATATTATTGATAGCCCAAATGAAAGGAGTTCTCACACTAATGTGACAGTTAAGGGAGCTGGAATTGTATTTTGGTTGTCAGGCGTATTATATTCAGTATTACATTTTCCGGAAAGTTCTTTCTTTTTATTGGGCCTTTCAACGGTTTGTATCGTTAGTTTTTGGGACGATGTTTCATTTCTCTCAACTAAAGTACGGATTGTAGCTCATTTTCTTGCAATGGCAATGATTTTTTATGGTTTGCATACATATACCATGTTTCCTTGGTGGTTAATTATTATTGCCCAGATCTTTTTTGTAGGAGTTATGAATGCCTATAATTTTATGGATGGTATTAATGGTCTTACAGGATTATATAGTTTGGCGGTTTTGGTGAGTTTGCAGTATGTTAATGAAAAAGTAATATCGTTTACCGACCCTGATTTTATTATTTATGCAATATTGGCTTGTCTCGTTTTTCTCTTTTTTAATTTTAGGAAAAAAGCTAAATGTTTTGCTGGTGACGTTGGAAGCTTAGGTATTGCTTTTTGGATAATTACATTGTTACTTCAACTTATACTTGCAACAAATAATATAATCTGGATATTATTCCTTGCTATTTATGGCGTTGATTCAGTATTTACTATATTACATCGCATAAGTTTAAAACAAAATATCTTTAAACCACATCGTTTACATTTCTATCAGGTTTTGGTTAATGAGAAAAAATATCCCCATCTATTGATCTCGACAATTTATGCAATATTTCAGTTAATAATATGTATGATTATTATTTACTTTAAAGATAAAATATCTTGGGTATTATTATCGTTATTAATATTAGTTCCCTTAACTTTTATATACTTATTAAAGTTTAAATATATAAAGGTTAGGAATTCGATAACTGAAATGGACGATTAAAGGAGAATGAATTTATTATATACAGGGGCTACCGGATTTTTGGGAAATAATACCTTGCCAATCCTTGCAAAAGAGTTTAAAGTTTCTACATTAGGTTTATCTAGTGTAGATTTTGTTTCTGATTTGAGTAAAGAAATATCCAATTTATCAACATCATTTGATGTCGTGTTTCATGCAGCAGGAGAAGTCCATTCTACACCAAGAACGAAACAAGAAAGACAATATTTTTTTGATGTAAATTTACAGGGTACAAAAAATTTGTGTTTAGCCTTAGAACAATCGGGCATACCTAAATCTTTCATATTTGTAAGTACGGTTGCTGTTTATGGGCTAAAGGAAGGAGAAGAGATAACAGAAGAACATCCACTAAATGGTAGTTCTCCATACGCTTTGAGTAAATTGTTGGCTGAGGAGTTTTTAATTGATTGGTGTAAAAAAAATAATATAAAATTATCTATTATACGGCCATCACTTATTGCAGGGATTAATCCTTTGGGTAGTTTAGGCGCTATGGTTAAGGGAATAGAATCTGGTTTCTATTTTAATATTTCCAAGAATAGAGCAAGAAAAAGTATTGTTATGGCGGAAGACATTGCAAGTTTGGTTCCTAAATTAATTGATGTAGGTGGAATTTATAATTTGTCGGATGGTTATCATCCGTCATATTTTGAGTTAAGTCAATTGATAGCAAAAAAATTAAATAAAAGAACTCCTTTTTCAATTCCTTATGAATTAATAAAGCCAATAGCATTATGTGGAGATTTATTTGGAAATTATTTTCCCATTAATTCTAACAAATTATCCAAAATAACAAATACGCTTACCTTTTCAAGTAAAAAAGCAATTGCAGAATTAGGATGGAAACCATTGAATGTGTTGGAGAATTTTAGAATTTGAAAAATAAAATTCTTTGATGAAAAAGAGAATGCAAAATCAATTATTTGTTAAAGGAAATATTCGAAGTAATCTATTATCATTAACTTCTGGAACTATATTTGCACAAGTATTTTCTTTGATTTTTTATCCTATATTGGGAAGAATTTTTTCTCCGGAGGAATTTGGTTTACTTAGTATTTTGAATGTCATTGCTGCTATAATTACTGTAATAGCATCCGGAAAATATGAAGAAGCAATTATAGTTACAAAAAATAAAATTGAAACTATAAATGTAGCATTTCTTGCATTATGTTCTGCTTTTATTTTTTGTTTCCTTACCTCCATCTTGATATATTTCTACTCTGATAATATACTTACTTCAACAAATCAAACTTATCTTCAGGGCTGGATATGTTTGCCTCCAATTATTTCATTCTTTGTTATCATTTATAATGTATGTAATGAAAGTTGTATAAAAAGATCTGTATTTTCTACCTTGGCTATTAATAGAATTACAAATTCTGCATCAATTAATCTTTCAAAGTTCCTGTTAGGGGTACTTAAATTCAAGGGAGGTTTAGTGCATGGAGAATTATTAGGTAGAGGGTTATCTGCATTTTTTTCTGCATATCGTTGGATAAAAACAGAAAAAATGTACTTTAAATACATTTCTCTTAAGAAAATGAGAAAAATGGCATTATTTTATAGAAACTTCCCCAAATATATCGTTCCTGACCAATTAATAGCTACTTTTACATATAGTTTACCTTTTCTCTTTTTATCGCTTTATTTAGGAGATAAAGTTTTGGGATATTTTGCAATGGCGATGAATGTATCATCTATTCCCATGACTTTTGTAGGGTTAGCTGTAATGGATGTTTTGAAACATAGAGCGAGTAGTGACTACGCAAGAGAAGGAAATTGCAGGGAAATTTATAGTAAGTTCTTAAGAAAAGCTATACCTCTTATTATTGTATTATTATCAGGCTTTTTTTATTTTTTACCATCAATATTTGTTTTTATACTTGGAACTCAATGGCGATTGACCGGAGAATTTGTACAAATATTGTCAGTTTCTGTAGTCCTTGATTTTATATGTGCTGTACTTATGCCTGTATGGGTAATTTCTAAAAGACAGAAAAATAGATTTTATTGGCAAATATCTTATTTTTTCATTATGTTATTTGCCGTTATTTTAGGAAGTGTTATTTTTAATGACAAAAAGATAGCGGTCGTTTGTATTTCAGTAGGTCGTTCGATTGGTTGCTTGATAAGTATATATTATACATGGATGTATTCAAAAGGAGTCTATGAAACAAAATAGCTTGTTAAAAAAAAGAATGGAAAAAGTGGGATTGAAGTTTTCTCATTTTTTCTTTTGCCTCCTTTTATTGACATATTTTTTTTTAATGTCAATACATTCCCCTCGTTCTAATATATTAATATATGTACAGAATGCAATTGTGGTTGTTTTTTCTTTATATAATTTATTTGTAAGAAAAGATAGTTATTCGTATAGTCTATATAAAATATTCAATCTTTTTTCCTTATTCTTTTTCGGACTGACGCCTCTTTTGCAATATAAGTTTGATATACAGTTTTATAAATTAGGTTATGTTCCTGATGAGTATTACATAAAATCATATTTTTCATTGATTCTGGTATTATTGATCTATAATTATACATACATTTACTTTTGTAAAAAAATGTCAGGGAGCCTCTCTTTATATCGTTTCTTTGACTATTCTAAAAAGAAGGTAAATGAAAGTGTATATTT
>JAVBMM010000069.1:0-25170 GCA_031552425.1 Bacteroidales bacterium
TTTTGTATAATTTAAGGACAAGCCGGGCTTTCAAGGGGTAATAACTTTGAAGGCCTTTTTTTGTTTAAAAACTTTCTTGTAACCAATAACCGAAAAAACGGTCATAGACTTGGTATTGGCTTTGTTCTTGCGTGATGAAATGTAAAAGTATTTTTATTGGGTAGAAGGTTTTTATAGAATAGTGAATTAATAAATGAATGAACTTTTATCTGGATATTCTGTTTTATAATCAATTGTATAAATTAAAAAAAATGAAACAGAAATACATTAAACTCATTCCCTTTTTGCTTCTTTATGTGTTTGTTTTCGAGGCAAATGCACAATGTGATTTTAGTGTTAATACTCCTATAGATACTGTATTTGTAAAAGAGCAAGGAAGTGGATTGGGTGAAGGTTTGTCTTGGGATAATTCCTTAGATGGTAGATTATTAGCTAAATATATTAAAGAAAAAGCCCAAGATAGTACTGTTATTTATGTAGCTCGAGGCATTTATTATCCTTATAATCCTGCTTGTGACTCACCTGCTAATATAAGGGAATACTCATTTAGTATCGGTAAAGCGATTCGTTTGTTAGGAGGATATCCTGATACAAATACAGGAACGGATATACTTACAAGGGATATAAAACAATATGAAACGAGATTAAGCGGTAATATTGATAATCCTAATGATGGAGATGTGACTAATAATGCGTTTCATGTAGTTGTTATAGAAAAAGATGTAATGCCAACTATAGATGGATTTTACATATCTGATGGTTATGCTAATTCTAATGATGTTACAGATGCTTCAAACGGAGGAGGGATACTTGATTATGGAGGAGCAAATACTACAGTTGTTCTTTCGAACTTAATCATAGAAAATAATTATGCTAATTATGGTGGAGGTGTTTACTTTTATGATAATCAAGCAACTGTGTTACAAAACTCTATATTGAGAAATAATACGACGCTTATTGGTTTCGGAGGGTCGGCTATTTTTGCATGGGGTAATTTCGGACTTTTATCTTCAGAAGTGAGTGAAAATAAAAATGGACGTGCAGTTGTTTCGTGGGGAGGAGATTTGTCTATTAGAAATTCTACTATCAGTAATAATTCAGCGCAAGGCATTTATATTTCTCCACAGGGAACAAGACAAGTTAAAATGAGAATTATAGGTTCAACTATTGCAAATAATCATGGTGTTGGTTTTTACGCAGAAAATCCTTCGGTAAGTAATCCTTCTCAATTATCTGTAAATATTGATAATTCATTATTTGTAAATAATAATAATGATGCCACAAATGCTCCGGTAAATAATGTAAATCTTAATGGTAACCATCCTGTAGAAATTATTAATTTGAAATATTCTGTTATAGGAAATACGATGTATCAGCAAAATGGGATTTCTCCAACCACTTTATCTGTATTAGTAAGTTTGGGAAATTTAGAAGAAAATAATAATGGTTTTACAAGAACCCAGGCATTGCTTGGTGTTTGTAATAATCCTGCTGTAAATGCCGGAGATCCGGATTTATTTATTGATGATCCGCTAAATTTGTACGATCAAAATGGGGTAGAACGAAACTACCCTTTACCTTGCATTGGAGCTTATGATGGTGTTTCTACTACAGATTGTACTCCAACTGATGCTAAATCAACACAGAGAGATAATTCAATTCATGCATATAAAAAAGATGGATTTATCTTTGTTAGCGGACTTGATGAGAATATTCAATCAAATATAGAAATATTCGATATTAGAGGATATTTACTAAAGTCATATTCTACCTCGGATAGTCTGATAAATATCAAATTGCCTTCGGAAGGTATAAGTCTTATATTAAAGATAAGTGGGGGAGGAAGACAATTTATATTTAAGTTTTAGTAAAAATAATTCTACATAATTTATAAGCGAAGTCCATTCAAGGTTTATTACTTGGGTGGACTTTTTTACTTTTAAAGAAATTATTCTGATTTTTTTTATTTTTTGTAAGTTCTTAGATTGTTTGTTAATGTATTAAGGAAATAATTCAAAAAAACAAGAGTTTTATAAATTATTTCTCTTATTTTGTTGTGATATTTATTTTATGATTGTAGATTTTACATTATGAATTAAATTATTTTCCATTTTTATTTTTATTTATCTTATTATTAATAGCTTAAATATTTTATATTCTAAAAAAGTTTTCTTTTTTAGAAATTATATAATGAATAATGTTATATTTATTTTCAAAAAAGAATAGCATTGTTGACAATTATTGAATCTTTTTCTATCTTTGTAGAATAAATAATTCCTGAAAGGTAAATTTTTTAGACTTTAATAAAGATGATTCAAACAGTTATAAAAAGAGACGGGCGGGTTGTCGGTTTCAATGAGGATAAAATCATTGCAGCTATCAGAAAAGCAATGTTACATACAGAAGAAGGAGAGGATAGTGTTCTTCTTCATCAAATAGCTGATCGTATAGCTTGTCGGGGAAAGTCTCAAATGACTGTGGAAGAAATCCAAGACTCTGTGGAAGATGAATTGATGAAGAGTCATCGCAAAGATGTTGCCAGAAAATTTATTGCATATAGGAACCAGAGGAGTATTGCCCGCCAGGCAAAAACCCGGGATATATTTTTAGAAATCATAGAAGCAAAATCTAATGATATAACCCGAGAAAATGCTAATATGAATACGGATACTCCTGCAGGTATGATGATGAAGTTTTCCGGAGAAACAACCAAACCATTTGTGGATGATTGTTTATTGTCGGAAGATGTTAAAAATGCTATGCGTCAAGGTTATTTACATATTCATGACAAAGATTATTATCCGACCAAAAGTTTAACTTGTGTTCAACATCCGTTGGATGGCATTTTGCAAAAGGGTTTTTTTGCCGGGCATGGAGAGTCTCGTCCTGCTAAAAGAATAGAAACTGCAAGTATTTTGGGATGTATTTCTTTGGAAACAGCTCAAAATGAAATGCATGGGGGACAGTCTATTCCGGCATTCGATTTTTATTTGGCTTCTTATGTAAGGAAAAGTTATATCGAAGAATTAAAAGTATTGGAAGAAATCGATGAAAAAAGTTATGAGCATTTATATCATGATGAAATCAAAGATTATTTGTCAAAACCTTTGCAGGGATTAAAAGGTAATGAACGTGTAAAGCAGCATGCCATTAATCGAACGGTTGGTCGTGTTCATCAGTCGATGGAGGCATTTATTCATAACATGAATACGATTCATAGCCGCGGAGGAAATCAAGTGGTTTTCAGTTCTATCAATTATGGAACAGATACATCTCCCGAAGGACGTTGCGTGATGCGGGAAATAATGAATTCTACTTATCAGGGTGTAGGAAATGGCTCTACAGCGATTTTCCCTATTCAAATTTGGAAGAAAAAAAGAGGAGTGAATTATCTTCCGGAGGATCCGAACTATGACTTATACCAATTGGCATGTAAAGTTTCTGCACGAAGGTTTTTTCCTAACTTCATTAATTTGGATGCACCTTTTAATTTTCATGAAAAGTGGAATGTAAAGGATGATAAGCGTTACCTTTATGAAACAGCTACCATGGGATGCCGTACGCGTGTTTTTGAAAATCGTTTCGGAGAAAAAACATCTATTGGGAGGGGAAATCTTTCTTTTTCAACCATTAATATTGTGCGTTTGGCATTAGATTGCATGCAGATTGCCGATGAAAATGAGAGAATTCAAACGTTCATGAAGAATTTAGATGAATTGTTGGAATTGACAGCGAGACAATTACATGAAAGATACGAATTTCAAAAAACAGCTTTGGCTAAACAATTTCCGTTATTAATGACTTCATTATGGATGGATAGTGAAACCTTACAGGCAAATGATACGATAGAATCAGTTATGAGACATGGAACATTAGGTATCGGTTTCATCGGGTTGGCTGAATGTTTGGTTGCCTTGAGAGGTAAACATCACGGTGAAGATGAAAAATCTCAGGAAATAGGATTAAGTATCATTACATACATGCGTGATAAGGCATTGGCGTTTTCAGAAAGATATGCGCATAATTATAGTATTTTAGCCACTCCGGCTGAAGGATTAGCAGGAAGATTTACGGCAATAGATAAAAAACAATTTGGCATTATTTCCGGTATTACAGATAGGGAATATTATACCAATTCCAATCATATTCCGGTTTACTACAAATGTAGTATTATAAATAAAGCTAAGATTGAAGCTCCATATCATGATTTAACCCGCGGAGGGCATATTTTCTACGTAGAAGTAGATGGAGATGCTACGCATAATCCGGAGGCCATTATGAATGTTGTGGATTTGATGGATCGGTATAATATTGGTTATGGATCAGTGAACCATAATAGGAATCGTTGTGTGGACTGTAGTTTTGAAAATGCAGATCCCCAAATGGAAAAATGTCCTTCTTGCGGAAGTATGAATATTGATAAATTACAGCGGATAACCGGTTATCTAGTTGGTACCACCGATCGTTGGAACAGGGCAAAACTAAGCGAATTGAATGATAGGGTGATACATAACTAATAAATATTTCCGTGAAGATTTGTTTGTTAAATATAGTTCATGATACCATAGTAGATGGTCCCGGTTTTCGTACATCTATCTATGCTGCCGGTTGTCCGCATGCTTGTCCTGGTTGCCATAACCCGCAATCTTGGAACAGGGATAACGGTCACATGGTATCTATTGATGAGATCATGGATGAAATTTGTGAAAATCCTATCTCGAATGTTACTTTCAGTGGAGGAGAACCTTTTATGCAAGCTCAAGCTTTTACCGCTCTGGCAAAAAGAATTAAAACTGAAACGAATAAAACGATTTGGTGTTATACGGGGTTCACATACGAAAAATTACTTTTAAATCCGACCTTTACAGAGTTATTGACTTATATAGATGTATTAGTTGATGGACGTTTTGAAGAAACTCAAAAAGATACGACCCTTCGTTTCCGGGGAAGCCGAAACCAACGGATAATCGATGTGAGAGGTTTATTAGGAGTAAATATTGCTTGATTGTTTTTAATAACCTTTCTTTCCTTTTCTTGTTATATAATGCATGAAAGAAAAACTTTGGAATAAAAACTTTGTCAACATTTGCGTGGCCAACTTTTTGATGGCTTCATCTTTTCACTTGTTGATGCCTACTATTCCTGTTTATTTGACAAGGGATTTACATATTCCTGAATCTAAAGTAGGAATTGTAATGTCGACTTATGCGATTGCCATGTTGATGATTCGCCCCTTTTCGGGATACATTGTAGATGTTTTCGATCGTAAAAAAGTTTTCTTGTTAGCATTGTTATTGTTGGTATTTTCTCTTTTTGGTTATTTATGGGTGACAACAGTTGCATTATTAATGTTAGTTCGTTTTTTTCACGGGTTATTTTGGGGAATGTCTACTGTTTCTTCCAATACAGTTGCAATAGATATCATTCCTGCATCACGGAGAGCCGAAGGGATAGGCTTTTTTGGAATGAATATGAATTTGGCAATGGCAATTGCTCCGTTTTTTGCCATGTATATTTTTGATTCTTTGGGATTTCATCCCTTGATATTTTCTTCTATAGGAATGGGTGTGATTGCAATGATTGTCGTCACTTTTGTAAAGACTACTCCGAAACCAACATTGCAGGATCATCCTTCTTTGTCTTTAGACCGTTTTATTTTGGTTAAAGGAATCCCGATTTTTTTGAATCAATTGTTACTTACTACTGGTTGGGGAATGTTGGTTTCCTTTGCTGTTTTGTATGGAAAACAAATTAATATTCCAAATGCGGGAATTTTTTTCTTGTTTTTGGCAGGAGGATTGATCCTCTCACGCGTTGTTTCCGGAAGATTTGTTGATAGAGGACATATACATTCTGTATCAGTTGTTGCTATAAGCATTATTTCTTTATCTTTTTTTGCTTTTGCAAGTATTCATAATATTATAGCATTTTGTATATCGGCATTTTTTATTGGGATTGGTTTTGGGACAATGCTTCCTTCTTTTCAAACGACTTTTATCAATATGGCTCCTCATGACCGGCGAGGAACAGCCAATTCTACTTATCTGACCGGATTTGATTTGGGATTGGGAATCGGAATGTTATTAGGTGGATTTATTGCAGCATCTCATCCTAAAGAATATTTATATTTTACTGCTTCAGGATTAGCCTTTTTAGGTATCTTTGTTTATATTTTTGTTTCTCGGAAGGTATATGACAAAAATAAATTGAGATAATTCTCGTTTAATTTTTATCTCTGATTGCTGAAAATTTATTTTTCCGGTATTGTGTGGGTGTTTCGCCGAAAGTGTCTTTAAAGCACTTGATATAATAACTTGGATAATTGAATCCAAATTTTAGTGCAATTTCAACAATAGTTAATTCCGGATGATGAAGCAGTTCTGAAGCACTTTTCTTTATTTTAATGTTCTGGATAAAATCGTTGATGCTTTCGCCGGTTATTCCTTTTAGTTTGGTATAAAGACTTGATTTGCTCATTGCTAATTCACGGGCAAGAAAGTTTACATCGAGATGAGGGTTGCCGTAATTTTCTTCTATCAGCCGGATGGTATTATCTAATAATCTTTTATCATGGGCATTTAGTGCTATTTTTACAGAATTATTAGTGAGGTCGGAAAGAAAATATTTTTGTAATTTTTTCCTGTTATTGACAAGGTTAATACATCTGGTAATCAATACTTTTGTGTCAAATGGCTTGATGATATAATCGTCTGCTCCTTGTTCCAATCCTTCGATGATATATTCGCTTGCATGTTGGGCAGTCAGCAAAATGACAGGAATGTGACAAGTTTCAGGATTCTCTTTTAATTGTTTACACATTTCTATTCCGGACATTTCGGGCATAAATATATCACTTAGAATAATATCAGGTTGTATTTCTTTTGTTTTTTCCAAACCTTCTTTTCCATTATTGGCTTTCATTACTTTATAGAAAGGCTCAAATAGTTTGGCAAGCATTTCCAATAGGTCTAGATTGTCCTCTATAATTAAGATGGAAGATTGGAAAGTATTGTTGTCTTTTTGTTCTTCAATGACTTTTTTTACAAAATTTGTATCCGGCAAATTTAATGTTGGAAGGATAGATTCCGGATGGGTTTGATTGAGTTCTTCCGGTTTGAAATGATTGTTTCCTCTTTGTAATCCTATAGTAAATACGGAGCCTTTACCTTCTTCACTTTTCACGCTGATATTTCCATGGTGTACATGGACGATATTTTTTACTAAAGATAATCCGATACCGAACCCGGAGGAGTCTTCTGTTTTTTTCTTTTCGACTTGATAAAAACGATCAAAAATTTTATCTGTGGCATCTTGAGGTATTCCATTTCCTGTGTCACAAACATCAACAAATACTTTATCGCTGTTGTGAGATAAATTTATTGAAATATTTCCTCCTGAAGGGGTGTGTTTGAAAGCATTCGATATCAGGTTGAAAAAAACTTTTTCCATTTGTCCGGCATCGAACCATAAAGTAAGTTGTTTTAAATCAGGATGAAAATTCAAATCGATATTTTTAGATAGGGCGTATTCTTGGAAAGAATTAATTATTTCTTCCAGGAATAAAATTAAATCTTGCTCGCAAACATTCAATTTCAGGAACCCTTGTTCTTGTTTGTTAAACTCGATTAATTCCGAAATAAGCCGTTGTATACGACGTGCATTGGAAAGTATTTTTGTTAGTGAAAAATATAAATTTTGTTGATGCTGAATGTTTTGCATAAGCATTTCTATATGTCCGATAATCAGAGTCAACGGAGTTCTGAACTCATGCGAAACGTTCGTGAAGAAACGTAATTTTATCTGATTGAGCGTTTCTATTTGTTCTTTTTCTTTTTTCGAATAATTTAATGATGCCTGTAAATGGATACGGGAAATATAATTGGATAAAATCAGGAACAATATTCCCAAAATCAAAATGCTATATGCAATGTATGCTACTGTAGTTTTATAAAAAGGAGCAAACATGGTGATACCGATTTCTTGAGAATTATTTGTTAACCGGTCTCTTACCATCAAGGTATATTTTCCCGGAGGAAGGTTGGAATAAGTGATCTTTTTTTCTCCTGAAATACTGATCCAATCTTTGTCAAAGCCTTTTAAGATATATTCAAAATGATGTTCGGTAAAAGTATAATCTGGAACACTAAAAAGAATGGAAAAAGATGCATGATAATGTTTTAGGCGGATATTTTTTTCATAAGCCAAATTATTTGAGATGATTCCTTCCGGATCAGATGGGGATATCGGCTGATTATTTACATAAAGGTCGGTAAAGATAATCGGAGATACTTTTTTCTCTTCATTCAACACATCTTCTTCTTTAAATTCAAATAATCCGTTTATTCCTCCTAAAAAGATATTACCATCGGAAGTCACCAATAATCCGTCTTCATTTACTTGTAAAAGAGGGACAAAACGATTGTAAGCGATATTCCTGAAGGTCTGGTTCTTTTTATCCATCCAACTGATTCCTTGAGAAGTTGCTACAATTAAATTTCCTGTTTTATTTTCTTTGATATCAATAATATTATAGCTGTTGATGGAGGAATTTTCAGGAGAGAAAAACTGAATGCTGTCGATACCATTGACTTTCAGTAGGCCTTTATTACTTGTCCCGCACCAAACGGTTCCCTGTTTGTCTAAGTATAAATTGGATAATATTGTTTGACAATCTATGATTTGAGTGAGTTTTTTTGAATGAATATTGTATTTGAATAAATTGTTATCAGTACAAAACCAAAGATTGGAGTTGGAGTCGGCTGCCAAATCATTGATATATTTATTGTGTAAAATACCGGTTCGCTCGAAAAGTTCTGAAATTTTCTCATGCTTTACGTCCATTAGACTGATAGCATTGCTGGTAGCTAAAAACAGAGAATCTCCCAGCTGGACAATTCTTCTTATTTGATCATTATTCTTATAAAACTTAAATTGTTTGTTTATCAAGCTCATTCGATATAAACCGTTCCTCAGTGTTCCTATCCAAAGAGTGTTTCTTTCTTCATCCAATAAAATAGTTTTGATATGTTTGGATGATAATTCTCTGTAAATAATCGAAGAATTGTTTTTTCTGTTGTAGTGGATCAAGCTTCCGCCGCCACCATTGGTAATCCACAGGTTATTTTGTTTGTCTTCCAGCATTTCATTGAAAATATTTGTTGGAAAATGATTGTATTTTTCGAATTGATAAAAAGCCGATTGCGGATTGAAATAGTCTATACTCCCATAATAAGATCCGATCCAAATATTTCCCCCGTTGTCGCATAAAAGTGCACGGATTGATGAATTACTGATTCCGAGTAAATTGTTCCGGTCGTATTTAAAATGAATAGAAGTATGTTGGTCAAAATTCAACAGATCCAACCCGAATTGGGTACCTATCCAAAAATGACCATTACGATCTTCGATAATACATCTTATATTATCCGAAGAAAGATAGATACTTTCATTTTTCTCATAACGGATATTCCGGATGATTTTTCCTGATATATCAAACTGAATCACTCCATGTGTACGTGTTCCAATCCAAATGAAACCTTTACTATCCTCAAACAAACAAGTGATATTTTCATTGGGGAAAAGATGTTTGTATGTTTTATCTTGATCGATAATATATAAACCATTTTCTTGTGTCCCTATCAATATTTTTTTTGTATCACTTTGTATTATAGAAGTAGGAAGTATCTCTGTTTCTTTGAAAGAAAACCATTCAGAGCGTTTTTTTTGAGCCTCATTATACCGGTATATCTGATTTCCGGATATTCCCAATAAGCCGAAATATCCGTACGAAACGGCATGGATATTTAGAGAGTCCAGTAAGGTGAATCTTCCAGATCGCAAATCGTAAGACAAAAGCTTATGATGCAAAATGAATACGGAACCTTTTTTGTTTCCGCAAACAAAACGGATAGGAACACCTGACAAATTGATATTTTTCTCTTTTATTGCTTGAAAATTCTTTATTTGAGAGCCATCATAATAATTCAAACCATCTCTTGTTCCAATCCAAATGAATCCCAATTCATCTTGATAAAAGGAAGTAATTCCGGGAGAAGATAATCCATCTTTGGTATTTAAATGCCTGAAATAAATATCTCCGGAAAAACAAACAGGTAGAATGATATATGTAAAGATGAAAAGTAATCCTGCCTTTTTCATAACATTAGGATGCTCGTATTGACAGGGTAAAAATACATGATTATTTACAAACAATCCATTCAAAATGATTAAATTGCAGGAAATTGTTATTTTTTTGGAAAATACAGTTATACCTTAAATGTTGTTTGAGCATATATTTGTGGGCAAATCTTTAATCAAATAATCAAATGAAAAGAAAACATTTCAAAACAGCCGGGGTATTTATTCTTATGTGTTTATGTATATCGTTTGTATGTGTAGGTCAAACAGTTAAACCTAAATACGTTTATCTTTCCAATGTGTCTCAACTTGTAGCAGGTGAAAAAGTAACAGGCCCTGCACGTATTTTGGATTTGAAAAATCGCAAAGGAATCAATCCTACCAGTATTAATACTACTATCGAATTGGGAAAACATACACTTAATGCTTCACAGGGAACTGCCGTTTTCTGGTTTTTTTCTTTAGAGGATTTGGGCTCAAGTTTTATTACGGATAATATGAAAATCCATAATCCTTATATGGCTTATTATGCATTTTTGAGTGATTATCCGGTTCCCCGGGAAATGGTAAATGCTAATTTCTTTTTCGGATGGACACGTGAAAGCGAGCTTCGTGCACAGTTTTTTAAAGGAGAACTTCATCCAACGGCTTTTGATCCTCCGCAAAAAGCTTTTGTACAGGCCGTCCCATTCAATTATTTTGACAAATATCAATGGTATCAGGTCAGTTTTACCTGGGACGATAAAAAGAAAGATATGAGGTTGTATGTGAACGGAATTTTAGTGGGGACAAGCGACCGTTTCAACCAAGATTTTTACCGGGAAAAAGTGAATCCTGTCCTTTATGCAGGAGCTCCTGCGATATGTTATGGAGAAATACGTTTTTATGACAGTGTTCTTTCCGAATCGGATATTTATAATGACTATAAGCTCTCCGCTACAGATTATAATCCTCAGGTAGAAAAAGATTTCAGGCATATCTTTGAAGGTGCTGATTTGAAAGATTTTACATTCAAACTGGATGTAAACTGGTTGAAGAAAATGGATGTAAGTTTCAAAAATCCTGCTGATATTAAAGATTTTTACATTCAGGGGCAAGTGGATGCCGTAAAACCGACAGGACATCCTGAAGGTCTGTTGATAGAAACTCCTCAGGTTTCTTTTGAGAAAAAAAACAGGGATAAACAGATGTATATTTGGTCAAATCAAATTTTTGAAGGAAATTTGTACGTTGAATTTGAATGGATGGCACTTAAGCCTAATGGTTTGGCTCATCTTATGGTATATGCTTCGGGAATGGCGCGTGAGAAATTTATGGAAGATTATCCGAAACGGACTACCGGACAAATGTGGATGGTTTACAAGGAAGATGTGCGTAGCTATCATTGGGAATTTTACCGTGAGATGCATGATGTCCGTAATGATGTGGGAACATCTTTTAGCCGGAAAAATCCTTTTTTCTTCCGTAATGGATTTGGAAGCTATGATAGACCGTATGAATTAAATAAGTGGCATAAAGCTCAATTGGTGATTATTAACGGAAAGGCACAAGCTGCCATCGATGGAAAAATCATCATGGAGTTTACGGATAGTTCGAGAGCAAATAACGGTTGTATCCTGAATGTTGGTAATATTGCTCTCCGTGTAATGTTGAATAGTAAAATGGTATTCCGAAACCTGAAAGTATATACAGAAAAATTACCGTTTACCGAAGAAGGCTTGTATAATGACAAAAAATGAAATATCATCAATTAAATAGTTAAATGTATGAAAAACACAATCCAAGTATTCTTATTCAGTTTATTGTTCGCATTTGTAGTAATTACAGGAAATGCTCAATCCTGGAGAAGCGCCTTATATCCTGAGAATTGGCAGCCTGGTCTTATGGACGGAGAAGGCCGGTTTTTGCATGATTTTTCTTATGCCGGTTATCATAGTGGATTAAAAGAAATACCTTTTATTACGAAGAATATCGTGGATGTAACTCTTCCTCCGTATAATGCTGATAATAAAGGGAAAAAAGATGTGACCAAACAGTTACAAAAGGCAATTGATGATTTATCTTCCCGGGGTGGAGGGGTATTATATCTTCCGGCAGGGGAATATTTGACAAGTGTTCCGGATGATCAGGAAATAGCTTTGCATATAACTTCTTCCAATATTGTCATCAGGGGAGCCGGACCGGATAAAACTTTCATTAAGAATACTTCTATCCAAATGAGAAAGAAGTCACTGATCTTTTTTTATGCTAAAGATGGTTCCTGGAGTAGAACGATTGGAAAACCGGTAATGCTTTCGAAAGATGTGATATTGCCTACAACCACTATTCCTGTAGAAAATGCTTCCGGATTTAAAACAGGTGATTTGGTAATATTGAAAACCGACGTGACTGATGGATTCAGGGAAGAGCATAAAGTTGGAAAACATTGGGATAATATGAAAAGAGGATTACATTTTTTTCGGAAAATAGTGTCTGTTGATACAAAAAATAATACGGTAGAGATAGATGTTCCTACACGTTATTTCTTGAAGAAAAGAGATAATGCAAGGATTCATATAGCACCTCCGCAACTTTCCGAATGTGCCATTGAAGATTTGTCTGTAGGTAATATAGAACATCCTAATCCTGAAGGATGGACAGAAAAAGATTGGAATATCGAAGGTAAAGGTGATTATGATGTACATGGTTCACATATGATTCAATTCAGGAACGTATACAACTGTTGGGTACGGAATGTTTATACTTATAAGCCTAAAGAAAATAAACAGGATTTGCATGTATTGTCTAATTGTTTGAGAGTAAGCGATTGCCGTTTTATTACAATTACAAAATGTAATTTGCAAAGAAGCCAATGTGAAGGTGGCGGAGGAAATGGTTATATGTATACTTTGGAAGGGAATGATTGTCTCGTCATAGATTGTCATGCAGAACATGGAAGGCATAATTATGACTTTAAAAATTTGAATGCTAATGGTAATGTGATATATAATTGTACTTCTAAAGATGGCTATAAAGCTACCGATTTTCACATGTACTTGAGTATGTCTAATTTAATAGATTGCTTTGTTTCAGATGCAGATTTCATAGATGCGAATTTCCGTCCTTACGGCTTTCCCGGAGCACACCATATGTATTCTACTACTCAATCAGTTATCTGGAATACCAAAGGAATTAAAAAACATGAAAGAGGAATGCTGATCTATTCACGCCAATTCGGACACGGATATGTGATAGGAACATCCGGAGCCGCAGATAATGTTATTACACAACCGGTTTCGGGAACTATGCTGAACATCGATTATGATACATCTCCTGAAGATTGGGTAGAAGGTGTAGGTAAAGGAGATTCTTTGGTTCCTCAGTCACTTTATAAAGATCAGTTCGCCAAACGGATGGAACGGATGAAATAGGTCGCTGTGCTCCAGTTAGGTTTGCTACGTAAGCCATGAAGGTCGTTTTACTTCCTGTGAGAATCGCTTTGTACGCTGTGAACAGATAAAATGAAAACAAAAACGGTTGCAATGAATGGTTGCAACCGTTTTTAGTATTTATATTTTGAAAAGTTAGTGCTGATTACTTAACAATAATCTTTTTTGTTTGATTATCCATTTTAACAATGTATAAGCCGGATTTTACGGAAATAATGCTTTGACCTATGCTGTTCCCGGAAGCAATTAATTGTCCGCTTACTGTATAAACTTTGTATGTTCCTTCTTCCGCAATCACAATATTTTGTTCTTTCGGGTAAACATTAAAAATGTCGGAAATGATTTTTGCGTCAGGAATAGAAGTTCCTGCGTATGGGGTGATACGCATGTCATCCATGTTAATTGGTGAATATGCTGCAGCAGATGCACCTTTTACATATTCTAGTTTAACTTGTGTGTCTGGATTACTTTGTAGAATGGGAAGAGAAATTTCAGTCCAATTTCCGTTTAGTGCAGCACTGTCAATTCTAACTAAACCGTTAGGCACATCATTCCAAATACTTCCATCTGTTGTATAAGTTACCTTTATATTTAGCTCTGCATTAGTAGTCCCGGAATATTTTCCTGTCCAGAAGGTAAGTGTACCGGCTCCATTGATTAATTTGGTAGTGGTGATAGAACCTCCGTTGGTACTGTTTGGACGGAATGTGCGAGTTCCCCAAAAAGATCCGTGTCCCATATCGTTTTGTTTGAATCCACTTGTTGAAGCTGCAAATTCATGACCGTCTCCGACGGCGAAGTTATAAAAGAAACCGGCAACAAAATCAGTTCTGTCAAAAGTGATATCATAATCGTTTTCAGTACCGTTTTCAGCGGTTACAGTAATAGTTACTGTTTTTGTTTTTACACTTGGGTCATTTGTTTCAGAGAATTTTTTGGAGCTTCCGTAATTAATAGCGTATGTTGAGAAGGTTGAGTTTACTTCTGTGATTATAGTAGGAACCGTATCACATCCGAACCAAAGAGGAAAGGTATAGTTTGTGTTAGCGGCATTGAATCCGGGTAATGAAAAATTACCTTCACTTGATTGTGTCGTTGGATTTTGAAATTTAATGCTTTTTAAAGTCGCAACAGATGAAGGTGCACTAACTACAGAAACATCATCAAACAGAATAGGATTTGTTTGGTCGGTAACCGAGTTCATCATAAATAGTAAATAATATGACTTGGGAGCATCAGTGATTTCAAAATTATATTCATGTAGTGTCCAATCAGCCAAATCAAAAGAATAAACACCAAGTACGTCGTTTGTACCTGCAGAAGATGCATTTGTGCTAATTCTTATCCACGAGAGCCTACCTTTCCCTTTTAAATAAAAGGATAATTTATAAGTCCCGTTTTGAGTAAATGACATCCGGGGAGAAACTAAACGGTAATTGCCTGAACCTGTATCATCTCTTTTACACATAATGGCATAATCTCCGGCACCTTCCCGGCCTTCTGCTTGGTTGAAATAAGTGTGTGAAAGCCCGGTAGATACACCTCCTGTAATTTGAAACCCTTGTGGTACGGAATCATTGACAGGCCATATTTTCATATCACCATTGGAAATGAAATTTTGCCCTGTAACAGTGCCCAAAAACATTGTTACTGCGGCACACATAAGTAAAAGTTTTTTTCTCATAATAAAATAATTTAGTAAATTATTAAAACTATCAATAACAAAAGTAACTTACTTATCTATGCACGATCTATTAAGATTGTACGAATTATTTGGTAAAAAAGTTCAAGTGTTAGGTGCAAGTCAATTCGCTCCCTGTTAATGCCAAAACCTAACAAAGTTAAGAAGTAACCTAACAGCTCGAAGAGCTCCTAACAGGGAATGTAATAACCTTAACCGGAAGCAGAGAGACCCTAACAGCAAAAGAAGTGAGCTTAAAAAACTTCCTTCCTTTGCTTTTGTGTTGGCATTAAAAAGTTATCTTTGTGGCTCCAAATAAAAAGGTATGTCTGAAGATAAATCTCAAGTCAATGAATTAGAAACGGAGAGTGTGGGAAAGCTACTCTGGCTGTATGCTTTACCGGCTATTGTGGGAACTATGGTTACTTCCACATATAGTGTCATCGACCGGATTTTTATAGGACATGGGGTTGGACCTTTGGCCATATCAGGTTTGGCTTTAACGTTACCGATTCTTATCCTCTTACAGGCTGTCGGCATGTTAATCGGCGCTGGTTCTGCTTCCCGAATTTCTATTTTTCTCGGACAAAAAAATAAAGAAAAAGCAGAAAAAATATTGGGAAATGCTTTGATTCTTACGTTTATTTTTTCCGGAATAACTATTATCCTCAGTATGATTTACCTGAAACCGATGTTGTTGGCATTCGGAGGAAGCGAAGCTACCATTCCTTATGCCGAACAATTTTTGAAAATTATGATTCCAGGAAGTATATTATCGACATTGACTTTTGGATTTAATAATATGATGCGTGCATCCGGATATCCGAAAAAAGCTATGTTGACTATGATTATCGGGACAATATCTAATATTATACTTGCTCCTATTTTTATTTTCGGATTTAACTGGGGAATACAAGGAGCTGCCATAGCTACAATTATTTCCATGTCGATATCAGCGACTTGGGTCATGTCTCACTTTATGAGTAAAAGTAGTTATTTGAGAATTAGGAAAAAAAACTTGAAATTAGATAGAGTAATAGTTTGGAGCATCATATCTATCGGGCTTTCTCCTTTTTGTATGCAATTGGCAGCAAGTTTTGTCAATATTATTATCAATACATCTATGAAAAAATATGGAGGAGATCTGGCTGTAGGAGCTTATGGAATTAATAGTAGTCTGGCTTTGTTACTTATCATGTTTGTTGTAGGATTGAATCAAGGAATGCAACCTATTGTTGGTTATAATTATGGTGCAAAAAAGTACGACAGAATGTACGAAGCCCTGAAAAAAACTATATATGTTGCTACTATTGTTACAGGTGTGGGTGCTTTATGTGCTACATTGATCCCTCATACCATTGTGAAGGCATTTACTACGGATGAAGAATTGACTAATATTGCTGCTCATGGCTTGCGTATCATGCTTTCTGCGTTTTTTATTGTAGGATTTCAGGCTGTTGCGACCAATTTTTTCCAATGTATAGGAATGGCAGCCAAGTCTATTTTTTTAAGTTTAACGAGGCAATGTCTGCTTTTGATTCCTTGTTTGTTCATTTTGCCGCGTATATGGAATTTAGATGGTGTATGGATGGCTCAACCTGTTTCCGATATTTTGTCGGCCATACTTACTGCAGTTTTTTTGTTTTTTCAGTTAAAAAAGATGCAGCAAATAAATTTAAATGAGAAAATGTGTTGATTTATTCCATCCAATTTAATTGTTTCCATGGATATGGTCCGTCATTTTTCTGTGATTTACCCGGTGTGCTACGTCCATTCTCCACATACTGAATCATTAAATTTCGAAGCCTTTTCACGACCTTAGGATATTTTGCTTCAACATTTGTTGTTTCCGCAATATCTTCCTCCAAATCATAGAGTTGTACGGACGGAGAACCGGCAGGCTCCTTCCCCGGTTTAGGATCACTCCAACCTCCGGAACCAGGAGCCAGTAGTAATTTCCATTTTCCTTGGCGGATAGTAAAGCTTCCATTGAAGGAATGGCTCACTGTAGCTTCCCGGATTGTTTTTTTATAGTTCGTATTTAATAAAACCGGTAAAATACTGTAACTATCTTCCGCTTCATTATCTTTTAAAACATAATCATTCAGCGCTGCAAATGTAGCCATAAAATCTACTAAGCATACTGTTTGTTCTACTTTATGCGGTTTTACCTTAAGTGGCCACTTTACAATACAGGGAATTCTATGTCCTCCATCATATAAATCAGCTTTGTATCCGCGAAAGACATAGCTTGGATTATGTCCATGTTCCAATAATACAGGAAATTGGGCAGCCGGAGAACATCCATTGTCTGAAGTGAAAATAACAATCGTATTATCAGAAATGCCTTGTTCTTTCAGTGTATTGGTAATTTGTCCGACAACATCATCAACCATTAATACAAAATCGGCATAAGGATTTATACCGGATTTTCCCTGGAATTCTTTTACCGGAAGTATTGGAGTATGGGGAGCCGGTATGGGGAAATACAAGAAAAACGGTTTATCTTCTTTGCCTTTTTCTTTGATGTAATTTATCGCACGTTGAGTTAAATTAGGCAAACAGCCTTCATGTGTAAAATCATCTCCGATAACACCTTTTCTCCACATTTGATAACCGGAATTTTTTTCTATTTCACTTGTTTTTGAAGCAGTAGGCATTGTATTTTCTACATATACATAAGGAGGCATATCAAGAGAGCCATTGAATCCGTAAAAATAATCAAAACCTATACTTGTTGGTCCATTTGTTATCGGTTTGGAAAAATCAACATGTTCATTTCCTGCCTCGATATTATTCCAATTCCATCCTAAATGCCATTTTCCGATACAAGCTGTTTGGTACCCTTTTGATTTTAACAAGGAAGCTATAGTAGTACGATCTGAAGGAATCAAATTTGGAGAATAACCATTTAATACACCGTTTTTCAGTGTTGAACGCCAGTTATAACGGCCTGTCAGTATTCCATATCGTGTCGGAGTAGAGACAGAAGAACAGGAATGTGCATCTGTAAAAACAACTCCTTGAGAAGCCATTTTATCAATATGTGTAGTTTTAATCTTGCCATTTTCATTCAAGGCGGAAACATCTCCATAACCTAAATCATCTGCTAAAATAAAAATGATATTGGGAGATTGATTAAGTTTTGTTCCCGGGAAACAATATATTGGAATAGAGAGAAGCAGAAATGGATAATAGTGCTTTTTCATGGATTTGAAAATATAATGTTGTTGTAAAATTAGAAAATTTAATTAGAAATATTGGTCTGGTTTTAGTTTTTTATATAGGATATGATATTTGTCATATAGTTGAATTATTTTATGAAATGTATTTGTTTCAAATCTTCGGCTAACCTTCGGGATAATAATTCTGCACCCATTTTATTGAGGTGTTGAGAATTGTAAAAGTATTTTTTTTGAAAACAAATGCTGTCATTTGAATAATCTAAGAATGGTATGTCATATTTGATAGAAAGCCTTTTGTAGTAATTCAAAATTTCATCTTTATTTAATAACATTTCAGTATATTCAAAATATTGAGGCGTCCATACAAAGGCAATGTTAATATTTTCTTTTTTTCGGTCATTTACAAAATTTTCAAAAACTTCAAATAGATCTTGACTATATGGTTGCTTGATCCCGTTTGGGTTTTGTTTTCGAAACTCATCAAAACTATTATCCCAACCTCGTGATGATGCTTCGTAACCTTTTATTTTTGTGTTATATCCGGCGTATTTTATATCAAAAAACTGTAATATACCCCATATTATTCTTCCCGGCTTACCCATATATTTAGTAAATGGGTTGTAAAAGTCAATATCATTATAGCCTTCTTCATAATTTTTAAGAGTTGCAGTGAGCGCTGTGTCTTTCAAAAATGGTAAATATAAATTCGTGTTATATAGATCTTTCCTTGTTATAAAGGATAATTCGTCTGTTTCATAAATAATATATTTTGGCTTCTGGTTATATTCTGTATAAAAATTATATTTAGCAATTTGCAACGGATAAGGTTGCCCATCTAATCCGATATTATATGAATTTATATTAAAAGCGCTATCTATAATTTGAGGAGAAATGTGAACCCATGCGCGGGAACTTCCACAAATAAGTAAATCAGCATCAATTTTCCCATTATGTATTTCACAGTATTCGTTGTCTTTACTTTTTCTGATTCCGGCATCTGCTAGGATTCCCAAGCCTGATAATATAATTAAAGCGACCAAAGCTGAAATGAAAGTTTTTACTATAAATTTTCTCATTATTAAAATTGAAAATAAATAAATGTTTGTTGATTTGCTCCAAAAAGAAAAATGAATAATACAATTACAAAATAAATAGAAAAGCGTACTATTGATTTCTTGGGCAGAAAGCTTAAGCCATGTTGATTGCCACGTTGCAACCATTCAACGATTATCATAAATAAACAAAGCCAAAAAGAAGATTCTAATGCAATTTTATAAATAGCTTGTAAAGTTTCAACTTGAAATAATCCACTTATATATCCAACCGCACCTGCTATTGTGTCTGCCCGGAAAAATATCCATCCAATTACAACCAAACCGAATGTAACTCCTATTTGAAAGAGTTCTTTGATATTGGGAAATAAGTGTCCTTCAGCTACAGCATTGGTATATTTTCTGTTTTTACCGGTTAATATTAAAGGCACGAACAGTAATGCATGAAAAAGTCCCCATACTATAAATGTCCAGTTAGCTCCATGCCAAAAACCGCTTACCAAATAAATAATAAAAGTATTACGGACTATCTTCCATTTACTTACTCTACTTCCGCCAAGAGGTATGTACAAATAATCCCTAAACCAGGTAGTAAGTGAAATGTGCCATCTTCTCCAGAATTCAGCGATATCCCGTGAAAAATAAGGATAATTAAAATTACGTAAAAACTTAAATCCCAATAATTTTCCGATACCAATGGCCATGTCTGAGTATCCTGAGAAATCACCGTAAATTTGAAATGCGAAAAATATAGCCCCTATCAATAAAGTACTTCCGCTTTGCGTTTGGTACGAATCAAAAACTTGATTGACATATGTGGCACAATTATCTGCAATCACCATTTTCTTGAATAATCCCCATAGTATTTGGCGCATTCCGTCTATTGATTGGGAGTAATCAAATACTCTTTTTTTATAGATTTGAGGTAAAAGGTTTGTCGCTCTCTCAATAGGTCCTGCCATTGCCAATGGGAAAATACTCACAAAAAGAAAAAATGATATAATATCTTTTGTCGGTTCGAAATGACGACGATATACATCAATTGTATAACTCAATGTGTGAAAAGTATAAAAACTAATTCCGACAGGTAAAATCAAATGTAAAGTATGTGCTTCTAATTTAACTCCAAAAAGGGAAAATGAATCAACAAAGGCATTTACAAAAAAATTGTAATATTTAAATAAGCCTAATACTCCTAAGGATATTATACAACAAATAGTTAGAATAAGTTTCCTTTGCTTCTTTACATCGTATTTCATCAATAGTAACCCTCCTGTGTAATTTGTTGCGGAACAAAGAAGAATTAATGATAAATATCGCCAATCCCACCAGGCATAGAAAAAATAACTAGAAGCAAGTAGGAAAATATTTTGTGTTTTTACATTTTGAGATAATGCCCAATAAATAAGAAAAACAATGGGCATGAAAATGGCAAACTCGATGGAATTAAATAGCATGTTTTAGGGCAATCGTGTAAATTAAAAAGTAATTTATAAATATTTTAGAGGTTTGAAAGATAAATGGTTTGCAAAGTTATAATAATAATGTCTGTATGTAAAATGAATATAAAAACTTTTCATAAATAACAAATTTATTAAATAACCTGACAATTCATTTTGATTCTTATTGGCACTTAGCGAGTAGCAATTCCGGCGTTGAAATGTCCGATAGACTCGGAAGTACGAAGATACCTGTTGAAAATGCGGAATTGACGAATTTCTCCTTTTAAATTAGGTGCCAGGAAGAAAGTATCAGATCCGCTTACATCATCAAGATCTTTACCGGTTACTTTGCGTTGGAAATCGGTTGCCGGAAGGAATCTGCCAAAACCTGTCAGGCATGTTTCATCGAAAATTCCACTACATAATTTCCCATCAATCACAAATGTGATTAGTTTCGGGCCTCCATCAACGTTGATTGTGACGTGATGCCACCGGTCGGTGGCAATAGAACCGGTATCGCTGGCCCATGAAAATTTTGTCATGCCATCGTTCATAGAAAGTTGTATCCCTCCTTTTTCCGTACGGATGAGAATGCCGTTTTCATTTTTATTACGTGAATCGAATAGAATTTGCCCTTCTTCATTATTGTTGAGTTTTATCCAAAAATCAAAAGCAAAACTACCACCATATATGGGATTGGGTAATCGTGGCATTTTTCCGGATGTGCCGGTTCTTTTTGAATTTGCCAGTGTAAATAGGATTCCGTTTTGTGCGATTTTTTTGTTTTCAGCTTGAGTCCAAAGTCCTTCGATTAATGTACGATCCACTTTAATGAGGCGGGCATCTCTTTTATTGGTCATTGAGATCCAAAATTGCCCTTTGTCTTCAACCAAATCAGGATAACTGATACCTCTATCCATGACGTATGCAACTAATTCAGGTTGCGACCAGACAATCCGGCCTTCTTTTTCAATTCCTCCAACAAGCCATCCGAGATCTCTTCCGTTTGTCGGATAGTTCACAGGATCAGCCTTGTAATGTGTAAATTGAACAGAAGTGTTGTGAATCCAAAGAAGATATTTCCCGTTTTCCGTTTGCCAGATGGCAGCACAAGCGCGCGGCGTACGTATGATGCGCCCATCCGGGTATGTAAGAGGTTCGGGTTTACTCCATGTCCGGCCATCATCTCTACTATAGCTTCCCGCAGGATAACCTTTTGTGGTACGGTAAACGCAAAACAAATCACCGTTTGAGAGCGCTACCACATTATGTTCTTCCTGAACCGAATCCATATCATCATTGCGTATACCTTGCGGAGTTTCCGGTAGGAGTTGCCAGTTGATTTTGTTCGGATCTTTTTCTGTTAAGATGTTGTTGGAACGAAAAAACCAGCCTTCTCCCAAATCATGAAGGTATTTTTTCAAGCGGGTAAAAGCAAATATCATATCGTTGCCGATAGTTATAGGCTTATCAATACCCCAGAATAACTGAACTTTTCCATTCCAGTCGTTTTCTAAGTCCACAGCTGCCGGCTTGAGAGGAAGGCGGTAACGCTCTTTACTCCATGTCCGTCCATTGTCATCGGAAAATTTGAATACATACCAGCCAAGTATTGTGGAAATCTTGATTGGTTTTCCATCCGGAGTCTCACGAATATTATCACCATTATAATTGTAAAAAGCATAAATACGTCCGCTTGGTGTGACAAACGGAATGATCCAGGAACTTTCAAGTTCTCCCGATGGTTCTATATCTACAGGATCAGACCATGTTTTACCTTCGTCATAACTGATGGTTGAAATGATATGTTGTCCGGAAGTGCTTTCTTTTCCGGGGCCGGTCGTAAGCGTGCAAAGCCATCCTCCGTCTTTAGTTTTTACTATGTAGGGTTGGTCGGCATAATTTTCATCGGGAATTTGCAATCCGTTATTGAATAAACGAGGATCTTGGGCAGTAGCAGGTAAAGAAAATATAATATAGGCAACCAAACAGATAAAGCTTGTAACACCTTTGTCAATAGAAAGTTTTTTCATGTTTATTAGAATTTTTCACAAGTGTAGTAAATTAAATCCAAAAACGCAAATTGAGATTGAGGATTTCTTGGCTTTTTTATATAAATTGTTGAATACAAATTCTTGTGTCTTAGTGGCTTTGTGTTTAGTATATTCAATTTTAAGAGTCGGGGTGAATTCAATGTATAATAAATAAAAAAAGAGTATTATCTTTGAATAATTTTTTAACTAATTTACCATGAATAATCGCAGAGATTTTATTAAATCAGTAGCCGGAATTACTGCCGGAATAATAGTATCAAATATTCCTTCCGAAGTTATACCTGCTCCTACTATACTTACAAAAAAAGATGCTGCTACCAGGATTCGTTTTGCCGTGATTGGAATTAATCACGGACATATCAATTCTCAAATAAAGGCTGTGATAGGTGGAGGAGGAGAATTTGTTTCTTTTTATGCAAAAGAGGAAAATTTGGCTAAATCTTTTGCCAAACGTTATCCACAGGTAAAACGTGCCCGAAGTGAAGAGGAAATATTGGAAGATTCGACTATCCAATTGGTATTGAGTGCATCTATTCCTATAGACAGAGCTCCATTAGGTATTCGCGTTATGCAGCATGGAAAAGATTTTATGGTTGACAAACCTGGAATTATCAGCTTAAAACAATTATCTGAAGTACGCCGGGTACAACGGGAAACCAAACGTATTTACTCTATTATGTATGGAGAAAGGTTGGAAAGCAAGTCTACTGTCAAGGCTAGAGAATTAGTTGCAGCCGGAGCAATAGGTAGGGTTGTGCAAACAATAGGTTTGGGGCCTCACCGAATGAATATTCCTTCTCGTCCGGACTGGTTTTTTGATAAAAAATATTTCGGAGGAATTATTTGTGATATTGCCAGCCATCAATTCGATCAATTCTTATATTTTACGAATGCTAAAAAAGTTACTATCGTTTCTTCCCAGGTAGCGAATTTCAACTATCCTCAGTATCCTCAATTTGAAGATTTCGGAGATGCTTTAGTAAGGGCAGATGGTTGTACCGGTTATATTCGGGTGGATTGGTTTACACCTGATGGATTGAAATCGTGGGGGGACGGTCGACTGACTATATTGGGAACGGAAGGATATATAGAGATTAGAAAAACAATAGATATAGAAGGCAGAGCCGGAGGCAATCATTTATTTCTTGTTGATCAAAAAGAAACCAAGTACATAGATTGTAGTCAGGTAGAGTTGCCTTACGGAAGGCTTCTTGTAGATGATGTTTTAAATCGTACGGAAACTGCTATGTCTCAAGAAGATTGTTTTTATGCGACAGAATTGGCGCTGCTTGCTCAAAAACAGGCAAAGAAAATATGAATATGAAAAACCGGATTAAATTATTCAAAACCAGAAACCCAAACGCAAAGCGCTATTATAGCAAAAATCAAACGAAGTAGTTGTGTATGAGGGAATTACGTGTTTCGTTTGATTAGAAGTATCTATTGTTACTTTTTTATATTTGACATGGTTATATTCTAAACCGACTTCAATACCGGCATAAAGATTACGCATGAAATAAAAATCGCAACCAAGTAACAAATTACCTCCGAAAGAAGTGTATGCGCGTTCCGCATATTCAGTAGTTGTACAGTAGTAATAATATCCCTGGCTGTCTTGACGATAACTCGATGTCATTTTACGGGTTGCACCATCGATATCTATTTCTACCGGAGCATAGTAGGTTCGTTCTAAATAGTGATCATATCTCGGCTCAAAGTCTGTGTAATGAGATTCGACAGAACAATTGAAAAAAGATAATTCCACACCCCAATACGGAGAAATTTTTGAATTCTTCATAAAATGATATTCTATACCGGGTAATATTCCGAATGTTGTTGACTTTTCGTTACCGGTAACTTTGTGAGTTTCTGAAGGGCTGTAATCATCTCCCGGTAAATCCATAGTATTACGGTTAAAAGCCAGTCCTAAGCGCCAGGCAAAATTATCACTTGTCTTGTATTTTATCTGTAGATGGTCGAAACTGATTACATCTTCACCAAAAGGCTTGAAATTCAATTCCATCATAAAAGCGTTTTTAGCCGGAATAGCAGGGTTTTCTTGTGCAAAAACCGTGATTTGAAAAAAACAGAATGTAAAAACGGCCATAGCAGTTTTAAAAGTGGTTTTTTGTTTCATGTCTTTAATGTATTAGTTTAAAATTTATCCTTATTGTATAAAAATAATATTGAA
>JAVBMM010000132.1:0-13541 GCA_031552425.1 Bacteroidales bacterium
CTGAATTACTTGAAACAAAAAAAGCATTCCCGTTTTAGAAATGCTTTTTTACTTTTGTCCGAATCAGGGATTATTTTCTGATACCCAATTCTTTAATGATGGCACGGTATCTTTCGATGTCAATCTTTATCAGATAATCCAATAAGCGACGACGTTTACCTACCAACATTTTCAAAGATCTCTCAGTACTATAATCTTTATGATTTGACTTGAGATGCTCAGTCAAATGCGAAATACGGTACGAAAACAATGCTATCTGCGCCTCAGGGGAGCCGGTATCAGTGTTAGACTTTCCGTACTTTGCAAAGATTTCTTTCTTTTTTTCCGAATCTAAATACATAATTTGTACGTAATTAATAGATAATTATAAAATGAGGGACAAAGGTAAACAATCCTTTTGAAATGACAATGTTACTTGCTGAAAATATTTTACAACCCTAGTAATTTCTTAAATTGAGGTTAAATAATTCAAAAAATATTTTTCTTTTTACTGTTTGGCCCGTAAGAACCTAACAGTTGTAAAGCAGCTTAATAGAGAAGGGAGTGAGCCTCACCAAGGGCGTAATGCCCCAACTCAACAGGTCAAAATTTTCTATTGATTGAGCAAAATTTTTGCATCGCGGAAACAATGTTTTGATTAGGGGATGTGAAATCTTTTAATATAACAACGAACCATAATTAATTATATAAAAATGGAACAGGTTGAAAACTATAAGCATGGAAATATTTAAAAGTGAGAAGAATTCGTTACCTTTGCACCCTCAAAAAATAATCGATGTCAAAAATCAGAAATATCGCAATAATTGCGCACGTAGACCATGGTAAAACTACTTTGGTAGATAAAATGCTCCTTGCTGGAAAGTTGTTTAGAGATGATAAAGCAGATTTAGATCAGTTTTTAGATAATAATGACTTGGAACGGGAACGGGGAATTACTATTCTCGCCAAAAATGTTTCCATTAATTATAAAGATTATAAAATCAATATAATTGACACTCCGGGACACGCAGATTTCGGAGGAGAAGTAGAACGGGTATTGAATATGGCTGAAGGTTGTCTCCTTTTGGTGGATGCTTTCGAAGGCCCAATGCCGCAAACACGTTGTGTTTTGCAAAAAGCCATTCAATTGGGTTTGAAACCGATTGTTGTAATCAATAAGGTAGATAAACCTAACTGTCGTCCCGAAGAAGTACAGGAAATGGTTTTTGATTTGATGTTCAGTTTGGATGCCTCAGAAGAACAATTAGATTTTCCAACTATTTATGGATCTGCCAAGCAAGGTTGGATGAGTAAAGATTGGAAAAAACCGGAACAGGATATTTACACTTTACTGGATGCAATTATTGAACATATTCCTGCTCCTGAAAAATTGGAAGGAACAACCCAAATATTGATTACATCGTTGGATTATTCCAGTTATGTAGGAAGGATTGCTGTAGGGAAAGTTCATCGTGGAGCTATTTGCGAGGGTGAAGATTATATGCTTTGCAAGAGAGATGGTAGCAAACAGAAAGTCCGTATAAAAGAAGTGAATGTTTTTGAAGGTTTGGGACGGGCTAAAGCGGAAAAAGTAGAATCTGGAGATATTTGTGCTTTGGTAGGAATAGAAGGTTTTGAAATCGGCGATTCCATTGCTGATTTACAAAATCCTGAACCATTGCCCCCCATTGCTATCGACGAACCTACCATGTCTATGCTCTTTACCATTAATAATTCTCCGTTTTTCGGGAAGGAAGGTAAATATGTTACTTCAAGACATATTTATGACCGTTTACAACGGGAATTAGATAAGAATTTGGCATTGAGAGTTTTACCTTCTGAAAGCGCCGATGCGTGGATTGTTTATGGAAGAGGTGTGCTCCATTTGTCGGTCTTGATTGAAACTATGCGTCGTGAAGGTTATGAGTTACAAGTAGGGCAACCTCAAGTGCTTATCAAAGAAATAAATGGAGAAAAGTGTGAACCGGTAGAACATTTGACTATTAATTTGCCAGAAGAATTTTCCAGTAAGATCATCGATATGGTGACTCGTAGGAAGGGTGAGATGATTTCCATGACAAGTAAAGGAGAACGTATCTTCTTGGAATTCAATATTCCTTCCCGGGGAATTATTGGATTAACCAATCAGGTATTAACTGCTTCCGCAGGAGAAGCCATCATGGCTCACCGTTTTTTGGAATATCAACCATGGAAAGGGGAAATTGAACGTCGTCAGAATGGTTCTATCATTGCTATGGAAACAGGTAATGCTTATGCTTATGCCTTGGATAAATTACAAGATAGAGGTCGTTTCTTCATTGAACCACAAACCGATGTGTATGCCGGACAAATTGTAGGGGAGCATACCAAAGAAGGGGATTTGGTAGTTAATGTTACAAAATCTAAAAAATTGACTAACATACGTGCTTCCGGTTCCGATGATAAGGTAAGATTGGCACCTCCTGTTATTTTCAGTTTGGAACAAGCTTTGGAATATATTAAGGAAGATGAATATGTTGAAATAACTCCTGCTTCGATGAGGTTACGGAAAATAATTTTGGATGAAACCGAACGGAAGAGATTAGCAAAAAAATGAGATTTAGAGCTTGTTTGGAAGGATAAAAACAGGGTATTCTATAAAAAGAAATAAACCCGGAGATTCTGAATCTGAATCATCCGGGTTTATTTTTTGTGAAACTTTGAATCCCTAAATTTATTTTACAATTCCCAAGAATTGAGGATTAGTAACGAATTTTACAAATTCATTATCATTCAAAGCTTTAGCAGCTACACTCTTATCTTTAGAAACAGCATCTTTCAGGTTAGTTACCACACCATTCACATTGTTAGTTCTGGCAGCAATGATCGCCTTCAAATAAGAAGTGGTGGCATCAGCATCGGTTACTTTATTCAAAGTAGAAGACGCTTTATTATAATCTTTTGTCATTATTTGAGCTAATGCAGCATTGTTACTTGCTGTATTTCCGAAATAATTAACTGCTTTATTGTAATCTCCTTTTTCTAAAGCAAGGATTCCTAAAGACTCGTTTAATTCAGGAACGTTTCCTGATTTTCCGAAATATTGTTCTGCAGCAGATAGATTTCCTTTTGATAAAGCGATCAAACCTAAGTTCATATTAGATTCGGGAGCTTTGGAAGACAATTGTAGTGCTTTGCTAAATAAGCTTTCAGCATCAGCAACTTGTCCGTTTTCAAGTTTGGTAACTCCCAGGTTATTGAATCCACGATAATCTTTGGGATACAATTGGGTTACTGATTGGTAAATAGCAGCTTTTTGAGAATTGTTTTGAGTTAATGTAGCAGCATAAAGCAATTCTTCTACAGTCAAAGATTTAGGAGAAGATGCTGCTAATCTGCTGATTTCTTCATCACTTTTACCGATGATTTCTACATTAGCAGTCAAACGAGAACGTCTTAGTTGAGGAAGTATTTCTTCTGCTAAAGTAGAATAAACACTTGAAATATTTTTGATTTGTTTTTCTCTTTCTGCCGGATCTGTATAGGTAGAAAGTACGCGAAGAATCAAGTTTTTATCTTGAATATTGGATTTTTCAACCAATTGTTTGAAACCTTCCCAGTCTTGAGCAGTATAATGGGCGCTGACAGGAACATCTACTTTTGATTTTTTGAATTGGTCATTCAAATATTTGTTTGTATTCTTTTCGCGGTTTGCAGCTAATTTGTCATTCAGTTCTTGACCTCCATCAGGAGAAGCGTAAGCAGAGATTTCTACATTTACTTTTTGTTTAGGATCTCCATTTGCATTTTCAACAAAACCTTTCCATTCTTCGAGTTCGCTTTTTTTCAATTCGCTTGAACGAAGTTCTGCTTGTTGTATTAAGAACATGATGTTAGCATCGTATGCCTGTTTGATATTTTTTTGGAAAGCATCAGGTGCAATGGCTGAATTTGCCGTTAGTGGATTTACCAAAGTGGATGTAGTATTCAATCCATCTCCGATTTGCACATCGGGAAGAGCAACTTTTTTATCACCAATTTTAGCCTCGAAAGTGAGGAATAATGAAGATTTTTCCATTGCTGGAACGTAATCGAAAGTAGAACGCATGTTTACATTTCCTCCTTTTTCATAAGGAATTACTTGGTTGTTACCGGCTACTTTTTCTCCTTGGTATGTATAAGAAGTTCCCCAAGCTTCACCTCCATCATATCTTAATACTGGGGTCACTACTAATGTAGCTTTTTTATTAAACCATTTGGGTGGGAAAGTAGCATCGATGTTTACAGGAATTTTCATAGCTGTAACTTCGAGCGGTTGCGGAGTAACTTTAACATAGTCCGAAGACAACGGATTCAATTTAGATGAACAGGATGTAAAACCTGTGATTGCTGCTAAAATCAAAAGCGGCAAAATAAGTTGTCGTTTCATTTGAATATTATTTAAAAGTTGATAATTATTTATTCTTAATTATATTTTACTTTTCAAGTTGCAAATCTAATTTTTTTTACCTTAATATACATCTTTTATCGAGTAAGAATAAGGGTTTTTAAGACTTATTATGTTTTGAATATAATTAGAAAACCACTTTCAAGGTTTCATTTTTTTTATCAGAAACCAAAAATACAATTCCTACAGAGTTTTTTAAACAAATAGGAATGGAAAATGTTTTTGAGCCTTGATAATTTTGTTGGTAAACTTTTAGTCCGGAAGTCGAATATATATGAATGTAACCCTTTTCTTCCGGTGTGGCATGGAGAGTGATTTCTCCAGTGGCCGGATTATAAGATAATGAAGTACTGTTTTCCGGTTTATTTTTATCTAAATTGGAATTGCCGTACGGATCAAATCCTATACAGGATTTGATGTCTGTCCCTTCCGGGTCTAACCAGTGTTTTAATTGAAGGGAATCATTAGAAGTACTATATTCCCAACTTTTATGAAGAGCGAAAAAATAATCGTAAATACCGTTTGGATTACTTCCTGAACATTCAGACATTCCTCCTGTTAATCCTCCTACGATTAGATTATTACTATCAAACAAAGGAGATCCGGACGAACCTCCCAATGTGGATCCGACATCCCAACCCGGAATTTGCCAGAAAGAATTTAATGAAAAATCTCCGGGAGACCAATTATAGTTCGTTAAAGATATATTTTTATTACACTTTCCATATCTTTTCAATATTCCAGCTGGATGATGAATATTAGAATATGGAGGAGCCATAGTTGATGTGTTGATATTCCAACCGGCATAAAAAGGATTATATTCAGTTGGGGGTGAAGTATTTAATTTTAAAAGGGCCACATCATTTCGCTGAATAATACAAACAGCTTTAGAACCTGAGATTGTCATGTTTTGCGGAGCCGGCAAAAAACTTCCGCATGCCGGACGTTGATAATTGAAGAGAACCACAACTGTTCCTGCACGTTGTTGAAAGAAAATCATATTTTGTGGCTTCGTAGAATTCCCATTTAAACAATGTGTGGCAGTTAACAGGTAAGGAGTTCCATTATTATTCAAGTTGTTAATTAAGGTACCGGTACATAATGCGTCTCCATTAATCAATAAACGGACTACGCTGTTTTTTTCTTTGGAATCGGGAATCGTACACATAACATCAGGCATACAATCATAATTGATGTCAGCATATCCTTGTAAAATACCTCTATAATCGTGGTTTACTTCAGAAATTTTTAATTTCCCCGGAAATGTAACATTATCGGGTTCACTATATTCTATGATAATTTCATCGCCAATAACAGGAGAAACAGGTAATATTTTTTCTTCGGAATTGTTTTGATGTGTAAAAGAGCCCAAGATATGAGATTTATCAGCACTATACAGGAAAAGTTTTCCTCCTTCGGGAAGTTCAAATTCAGAGAAAAATACATTGATGGAAAATGCTCCGGCAGAACGGATCCCTACTTGCCAAACTTTTGTTCCGTTGGATAAAGTGAAATCTTGGCCTGATTTTCCTCGCTCAATCGTAGTGTAAAATTTATGAGCAAAACGGAAAGCTCCGCGCATATTAGATTCATTCAGTTTATCATCTTCCAACAAAGAATCTAAATTGAAGGTTGGCATTTCGATGAAAAAAGAATCTTTTCCAACAGAAGCACTTTTTAAGTTATTTTGTTGAAAGGGAAATAAAAAAAGTGGTGATCCTCCATGAGAAATCTGAGATTTTAATGGAGATAAAATGCTGATAAATAAAATAAAAATAATCTTTCTCATTGTTTACTTGAAATACAAATTATATGCCAAATGTCACTTTTTCATAAAATAAGCCCTCTCTTCCGGAGAGAAATGTTCAATGGCATATCTTAAAGCGGTTCGCGGCATATTTTTATAATGAATTTCAAGGAACTCCACAAGAGTCTCTTTATCTTTTTTGCCAACTTCCCGGAGCATCCAACCTACGGCTTTGTGCATCAAGTCATGTTTATGGTTCAATAATTTTTCGGAAATAGCTAATGTATCATCGTACTGTTTATGTTTAATGAACATCCATGTTGAAACAATCGCTATACGTTGTTCCCAAAGATTGTTGCTTTCTGCCAATTGATATAAAATGTTTCGGTCTTCTTTGTCAAGAAGAAATGTTCCGATTACATCGCGGCAAGTTACATCTACTAAATCCCAGTTATTTGCTTTGCGTGCATTTTTGAGGTAAAAGTCGAATATTTTTTTTCGTTCTTCTTCTTTGGCTTTTTTGAATTGTTGAGCTAAAAAAAGCAAAGCGGATAATCGGGCTTCATGATATTTTGAATCTAATAATATTTGAATTTCGGGCAAGGAAATTCCTTTATTATTCTTTACAATGTCTCTAACTTGTGGAACTACAATACCTAAAAAAATATCTCCTTCGGCATATTGACCTTTCCCGGTTTTGAAAAAACCTTGCAAGAACCTTGCTTTTTCCGGATTGGAAATAGATAAAAGTTCGTTTAAAATAAATTGGGCAGTCATATAATAATTACAAGATACTTTACCACATCATTTTTACTCTGAATTTCAAAGTAGGAGGTTGCATTGAAGAATCGAAGTTGTTATATTGAGTAATAAAACTGATCATTCCCGGACTAATTTCACAAGTTGACTGTTCTGTCCACCTGTATCCAGTATCCATTTGATAATAGTCATAGGGCAAAGGATAGGTTACTTCAATTCCATCAATAACAGTTACATAATAAACAGAAATCACTCCGTTTAGATATACATATCTTGTTAATTCCGGAATGGGGACTTCATAGTAAAAATATCCTTCCGGATCATACCAGCGCCATTCGTCACTATCGATGATAAAATCACGGTGATAAGTTGTTAAACGTTCGTTACAATCTTCAGAACAAGAAGTGATAAATGAAGTGAGAACTACTAGTAATAATAGTTTTTTCAACATGATGTTCAACATTTATTTGTTTGGATGACAATACAAATTTATAAGAAATTTTTATGGAAGTGAATTAATACATTTTTTTTCTTAATTCTTTGATTTCATCGGAAGTAATATAGTCGTCGTAATCCATAATTTTATCGATAATTCCCTTGGGAGTCAACTCAATTACCCGGTTACAAACGGTTTGAATAAATTCATGGTCATGACTTGCCATCAAGATATTTCCTTTGAATTGTTTTAATGTGTTGTTAAATGCTTGAATAGACTCTAAGTCCAGGTGGTTGGCAGGAGAATCTAAAATCATACAATTGGCATTTTTCAACATCATACGTGCTATCATACAACGCATTTTTTCTCCTCCGGAAAGTACACTGGCTTTTTTTAAGACTTCTTCTCCGGAAAATAACATTTTCCCCAAATAACCCTTGAGATAAACTTCATGAGTATCTTCCGAGAATTGTGCGATCCAATCTACCAAATTCATATCGGTGTTGAAAAAAGTAGAATTGTCCAGTGGAAGATAAGCTGTTGTGATTGTTTGTCCCCATTCGAATGTACCTTCATCGGCTTTTTGTTCATCGTTGATAATTTGGAAAAAGGCTGTCATTGCCCTGTGATCGTGTGATAGAAAAATAATTTTATCATCTTTCTCTACATTGAAGGAAACACTTTTAAAGAGGATTTCTCCTTCAATACTTGCAGCAAGTCCGTTGACTTCTAATATTTTGTTTCCTGTTTCCCGAGTAGGAGTAAAAATAATACCCGGATATTTACGTGAGGAGGGTTCAATTTCTTCTATGTTGAGTTTCTCGATCATCTTTTTGCGACTGGTTGTTTGCTTGGATTTAGCAACGTTGGCGCTGAACCGGCGGATAAATTCTTCTAATTCTTTCTTTTTCTCTTCGGCTTTTTTATTTTGCTGTTGTTGCTGACGAAGAGCTAATTGACTGGACTCATACCAGAAACTATAATTTCCGGAAAATAATTTGATATTTCCATAGTCGATATCGACAGTGTGTGTACATACGGAATCCAAGAAATGGCGGTCATGTGATACAACTAAAACAGTGTTTTCAAACTCCGAAAGGTAGTTCTCCAGCCACATTACAGTTTCTAAATCCAGATCGTTGGTTGGTTCGTCGAGCAATAAATTATCCGGTTTCCCGAATAATGCACGGGCAAGTAATACTCGCACTTTTTCATTACCACTCAAATCTTTCATCAACATGTAATGCCGATCTTCCTTAATGCCAAGACCACTTAACAATGTTGCCGCATCACTTTCTGCATTCCAACCTTCTAGTTCTGCAAATTTTTCTTCTAATTCTGCAGCACGAACTCCATCTTCATCGCTGAAATCAGGCTTATTGTATAATGCTTCTTTCTCTTGGGTGATAGTCCAAAGTATTGTGTGTCCTTGTAGTACAGTATCCAATACAGTAAAATTATCGAAAGCAAAGTGATCTTGCCTCAATACGGAAAGCCGTTCGCCGGATCCGAAAGTGATTGTGCCCGTATTGGGATCCATATCTCCACTTAAGGCTTTTAAGAAAGTGGATTTTCCCGCCCCGTTGGCTCCAATTATTCCATAACAATTTCCTTGAGTGAATTTTAAGTTTACATCTTGAAATAAAACCCTTTTCCCAAATTGAATGCCTAAATTGCTTACTGTAATCATGTTGAATTGAAAATTGAAAATCGAGAATGGAGAACTGAAAATCATTTTTTACTTTCAATTCTCCATTCTTAATTATTTTGAGGGGGCAAAGGTACGGAATATTTTTAAATGTTGGTTATTTGTACTTTTGTGCAAAGATAATAGCTTGTTGTGCCGGTGTAGTTACTTGGCGAACTGCCGATTCACCCAACCTATCCCACAATTGTTTATAATACAAAAATTGTGGTGTAACGTATTGTTCCGGAGATTCAATATATCCGTTCCCAATTACGGGACCTCCTTTGTATTCAAATTCAATTCCGTATTTTTCTTTAGTATATTCAATCCTTTGGTCAATTTTTTCATTAAAATTAGAACCCGGAAGTATACCGTAAGTACCAATTACAAAATTTTGTCCTGTGGGAGGTTGCATAACAACAATAAAAGGAGCTTTACAGTTCCATGCTACGGCTTGGGCGCAAGTCCAACCATGTCCTGTTCCTGAGTTTCCTCGATTGGCCATGTTTAGATAAGCAGAAGGTCCACTTAATTTGATGTTGTCAAATAAAGTTCCTACCGACCAGCGATGATGTGGTTCGCTACAAGCATAACATTCGGTAGCTTCCGAATCTACAAAAGCATTTGGCCCAGGCACGCCGGCTCCTTGTACATAATCGTGACGTCCTTTGTTGGTAAAACAACGTTGTACCAATCCCATTTGTCCTCCTAAGTTAAAAGAGTAACGTCTTCCTCCGGAAATTATAGACACGGGATCTAGTACTTTACAATCTTCAATAGTCATGTATTTAGTCCAAGGGGTGGATCGAAAACCATAATTAGAAACATGTTTTAATGTTACATTTTTCGCCCAAACATTTTGACAAGCTCTGTATGTAATGGCATTATTCAAGTGTTTTTCGTCGGAAAAATATTCTTTATTGTTGTACATGCTTACTTTGGTAGAATCAAATTCACTGATGACGGAAAAAGACTCCAAACCAATTTCCGACGGACGGTTTGTGAATTTATACCGGTATATGGAACCGCCTCCAAACTCTTGTTGAAACGCATTTGTTAAGGGGATATCAAGAGAAATCTCGTTTCCGTTGATTGCAGTAATTACTCGTTCGAAAAACAAATTACGTGATCCAGGTTCCCATTGTACGGTTGGATAATATTGTGTTTCATCCTCATTTAATCTCCCTTCTTTACGGTATTGTTCTTTTTCTTTTTTACTTAAGTTTTTAGCGCTTTGCCAGTAAGGAGGAATTTTGTCCATTCCGATAGCTGAAATCCATTCTTTTGTACTGGGACGTTCTACAATAACTTCATCTCCCACACGAAACCTTGAGGCATCTTTTACTGTAATTTTACGGGACCCTGATGGAACGTATTGATTGGTTATTTTTTGCTCGCTGCCATTTTCTTTCTCAGGTTTAATACTTTCTCCTACTTGTATGAATGATATTGCTTTAAGGGGAGTTACAATTAATTGCGTATCATCTTCTCCTTCTCCTCTTAATACAATTCCTGAAGCGTTGATCAGTAATCGATTTTCGATCCGGTATTTTCCTTTTTTCAATAAAATGGCTCCTCTGAAACCATTTTTATCAGGAGATTTTTTAGCCAATTGATCCACTGCTTCCTGGATACGAGGGGTGTCGTCTGAAGTAAAATCTCCCGGTTTTAGAGTTGTTACCACTTGTAGATAGGGAATAGCTACTCCTCCACCTTTATATCCACAATAAGAGAAATCGGGGATGATGTCATTTTTGTCCGTATAAGGAGCATAAACAAGTTTTCCGTTATTTCCAGGATAAACTAATTTGGATTGTTGAGCAATGATTGCTACCTGAGATAATAACAATAATGTTAATGTAATACAGTATTTTGTCTTTTTCATCTGGTAATATATTTAGTATTTGTTGATATAATGGACAAAAGTATTTTAAAATCTGAAAAAGCTGTTTGTATAAATATTCAAATTACATGGTAAATAAGTACAAAAGATATTTTTGTTGATCTTATTTTTCGTTCCCCTTTTTAAAAGAAAGAAACATGATTCCAAAAAGTCCACATAAAACGACCCATATGGATTGGATAGTAAATACTGCTGTAGCAAAGGCTTTTGCTTGTTCCATATTTACCATAAATGCACAGAGTCCGAATACTACGGCAGCTTGCCAGGGCCCTAATCCCCCGTTGGAAGGAATTCCCATGCTGACGCTACTTATCGCAAAAACGAATAATCCGCTGGCGATTCCTAAAGAAGAAGTAAAATCAAAAGAAAAGAAATTGATGTAAAAATATAAGAAATAAGAAATCCAGATTCCTAATGTATAGAGTAAAAAACGGGTTTTTTCTTTCATATTCCAAACCATTTTCATATCTTCCCAGATGGATGATAAGAATGTTTTTATCTTATTAATAAATGCGTTCTTTTTTGAAAAAATCAGAATCAGTACAATTAGAGCTATAATGATGAGACAAACAATATAAAATGTAGGAGATATAAGAAATTTTGGAAGATTAAACCGGTCGCTACTTTTGTAGAAAATGGCAGCATTCGAAAAGAAAGCAATCAATATGATGAAAATAACCATGATTGTATCAAATAAACGGTCTATGATAAGCGTCCCGATCAATTTGGTAAAAGGAATTTTTTCTTTTTTGGAAATAATCCCGCATCGCCAGACTTCACCTGCTCGGGGCAAAGCGAAATTAACGGCATAATTTCCTAAAACAGCATAAATCAAGTTTGATTTTTTTGGAGTATATCCTAAAGGGTTGATTAATAATTCCCATCTTAATCCTCGAATAATGTTTCCTAACAATCCGAAAATCAAAGAAAAAACTAAGATTAACCAGTTGGCATCTTTGATATTAAACCATAACTCTTTGAAATCAGTCCCTTTATATAGGAAATATAAAACTACGATTCCTAGGGCTAGTGGCAGTACAATTTGCAATATTTTTTTTATACCGGGGGGCAATTTTGCCGTCATAGGGAAACAAATGTAAAAATTTTTGTACTTTTGTCCTCACAGCGTGCAAAGGTAATCATTTATTTAATAAAAAGATTAATATTTTTACGGATGAAACGAGTCCTTCCAAAAAAATCTCTCGGTCAACATTTCCTTAAAGATTTGGAAATTGCACGTAAAATAGCAGATACTTTAGATGATTATAAAAATTTTCCGGTGTTGGAAGTAGGACCCGGAATGGGAGTTTTGACCCAGTTTTTATTGGAGAAGAATTTTGATTTAACAGTGGTTGAATTAGATTGGGAGTCTGTAGATTACCTTCGCAAAAATTTTCCACATTTGGAAAATAAGATTATTGCGGAAGATTTTTTACAAATGGATTTGGAACGGATATTTCCAGAAAAATTTTGTGTAATAGGGAATTATCCATATAATATTTCGAGCCAGATTTTTTTCAAAGTATTGGATTATAAAGATCATATTCCTTGTTGTTCAGGAATGATTCAGAAAGAAGTTGCCGAACGTTTAGCTTCTCTTCCTGGAAAAAAATCATACGGAATTATTACTGTTTTATTACAATTGTGGTATGATATCGAATATTTGTTTACAGTCGATGAAAATGTTTTTGATCCTCCACCTAAAGTAAAGTCTGCAGTTATTCGAATGACAAGAAATAAACGGACTTCATTGGATTGCAACGAAAAATTATTGAAAACTGTTGTAAAAACGGCTTTTAATCAACGACGTAAAACAATGAGAAACTCATTGAAACCATTATTGGGGAAAGATTGTGAAATTTATTCATTGCCGGTTTTTGATAAACGGCCGGAACAATTATCAGTGGAACAGTTTATCGAATTAACGAATTTAGTAGAGAAGAATATAGGAAAAACTAAAAACTAAAAGTGAAAATCTATTTCAAGTGATGATTTTTACTCAAAAACAGAAGTTTTTATGTCAGGAATCAGGCTTTTTTATCACAAAGATGGAGTAATTAGGGTAAGTCGTAGTATCGACTTCCTAAAGAAAACACCGACAGATCAATTCCTTTGGATTGATTTGAACGACGTGGATGAAGAAATTGAAAGTCAATTAGAAGATTACTTGAAAATTTACATCCAGGAAGAGGAGGAAATGATAGAAATTGAAACTTCTTCACGTTATATCGAAACATCGGACACACTGGTGGTAAATACTAACTTCCTACTTAATAATTATGAACGGGAACCTGTTTCTTTTATCATTAAGAACAATATTTTAATTTCTGTTCGTGGAGAAGATTTGATTTCATTTAGTGAAACTATAAAAAAACTTTCGGCCAACCCTCGTAGCTTTCCTACTGGCTATCATGTTTTCCTCGGACTTTTTGAAACTCGTTTGGAATTTGATGCGGATATGATCGAAACGATTACTCAGGAAATTACGAATTTGAGTAATAGTATCCAAGATGCGGATGAAGAATCTTTGTTGGAAATCAAGAACTTACAGGAACGGACAATGTTACTTCGTGAGAATATCATTGATAAATACCGGGCTATTTC
>JAVBMM010000152.1:0-6262 GCA_031552425.1 Bacteroidales bacterium
CTATCAGATATATATCTATTGAGAATAATTATACTTTTGTACTAATAAATTCCTTGATAGATAATATGATTTTAAAAACAGAAAGACTTATTTTGCGTCCATGGGAAGAAACAGATGCAGAAAACTTATATAAGTATGCCAAAGATGATAGGATTGGTCCCATTGCCGGTTGGTCTCCACATAAAAGTGTCAAAGATAGTGTCGAAATTATCCGGACAGTTTTTGCAGAAGAAGGTGTATATGCCGTTACTCTAAAGGAAGACAACATCGCTATCGGTTGTATCGGATTGATCTGTGGAGCCAAGAGTAATTTCTCTATAAGTGAGGATGAAGGAGAAATCTCTTATTGGATTGGTGTTCCTTTCTGGGGCAAAGGACTGATTCCGGAAGCTGTACGCGAAATGTTACGTCATGGTTTTGAAGATTTAAAACTAAAAAACATTTGGTGTGGATATTTCGACGGAAATGAAAAATCAAAACGTGTACAAGAAAAGTGTGGTTTCAAATATCATCATACAGAAACAAACAAGTTTTTTGCTTTGACAAATGATGTACGTACAGAACATATCAACCGCCTCTCCAAAGAAGAATGGATAGAATTGAATTGTTCGCCGGTAAAGAATAAAAACATATAAACTGTTATTTTTAGGTTTTACCGGGCACAAAGTAAAAAGATGCTGAGCTTTTCGGTAAAAGTTCAGCATCTTTTTATCAAAAGGTTTTGAGGTTTTGACGAAAAGAACTTGATCTTTTCACCCTACTTTATCCAAAGCTTGACTAATATCAGCTTTTATATCATCAATGTACTCTATACCTACAGAAATACGCAATAATCCCGGCTCCACTCCTGTTGCTTTTTGTTCTTTCTGTGAAAGTTGTTCATGGGTAGTAGAAGCAGGATGGATGATCAATGATTTTGCATCTCCGATATTAGCTAAATGACTAAGTAATTTAACATTATCAATCAATTTATCTGCGTTAGAAGTTTCTCCTTTTAGCTTAAAGGTTAAAACTGCTCCCGGACCTTTAGGAAAATATTTTTTAGCTAATTGATAATATTTACTGCTTTTAAGTCCCGGATAATTTACATATTCCACTTTAGGGTGCTGTTCCAGCCATTCGGCTAATTCCTGCGTATTTTGCACATGACGTTCCATACGAAGAGATAAGGTTTCCAATCCTTGTACCAAAAGGAAAGAATTAAAAGGACTGATCGTATTTCCCCAATCACGTAAACCCTCTACGCGGGCACGGATATTGAAAGCTATATTCCCGAAAGGGCCTTTTTCTCCAAAGACATCCCAAAAAACTAAGCCATGGTAACTATCGGAAGGTTCTGTAAAAGCAGGAAATTTACCATTTCCCCAATTGAAAGTACCGCTATCTACAATTATTCCTCCAAGAGAAGTCCCATGACCGCCAATCCATTTTGTAGCAGATTCTACCACAACGGAAGCTCCATGATCAATTGGTCTGAAAAGGAATCCTCCCGCACCAAAAGTATTATCCACAATAAGGGGAATATCATATCTTTTTGCTACTGCTGCAATAGCATCGAAATCAGGAATATTCAATCCCGGATTACCGATTGTTTCCAAATATAGTGCTTTTGTGTTGTGGTCAATCAGTTCTTCAAATTCCTGAGGATTATCATTATTGGTAAAACGAACTTCTATACCTAACCTTTTGAATTGAGATTTGAACTGATTATACGTTCCTCCGTAAAGATGTGAAGTAGTAACAAAATTATCTCCTACTTGTAAAATATTATTCAAAGCTATAAACTGTGCCGATTGTCCGGAAGATGTAGCCAATCCGGTCACACCTCCTTCTAAAGCAGCTACGCGTTTTTCGAAAACATCTGTTGTAGGATTTTGTAACCTCGTATAAATATTTCCAAATTTCCGTAGCCCGAAAAGATCAGCTCCTTCTTGAGCGTCATCAAACACATAAGAAGAAGTTTGGTATATGGGTAGAGCTCTTGCATGAGTAGTTTTATCGACTTCCTGTCCTGCATGCACTTGTAATGTTTCAAATCTTAATTTGCTCATAATTATTATTATTTAAATCTTTATTTATTGAAAAAACGGATATAAGAATAGCTATTATTGCACACATGCAATAAGCTAACGAATTAACTGCGTATAAAAGAAATAATGAGTGCTGTTAACAGCACATTCGGGAAAGTCCGGACAACATACCATAATATCTCAATCTCACATTTATGAAATGTAAGATATTCTGTTTTATTATATCAGGTAATGTTATCATTGTATAAATAATCAATAGTGCAAAGATATGTATGTTTGATAAACTATGAAATACCACATATATGGTATTTTTATTTCTTTGCTTGATTACAGAGAAGCATAACTGCTTTTTACTTGGCAGTTATGCTTCTCTACAAATGTTTATAACGGATATTCGTCAAAAGCATAGAGAACTGTTGATAAATAACGTTCTCCCGTATCAGGCAATATGATAACTATATTTTTATCTTTATTTTCCGGTAATCTTGCCAATAAAGAAGCCGCATACACCGCAGCTCCGGAAGAAATACCAACTAAAAGACCTTCTGATTTTGCCAGTTCACGGCTTGTTCTGATAGCATCATCATTAGATATCGTAATAATTTTATCAATTACAGATGAATCATACGTTTTTGGTACAAATCCGGCTCCGATACCCTGAATTTTATGTAACCCGGGATTTCCTCCTGAAAGCACAGGAGAATCTGACGGTTCAACAGCAACAACTTGTATGTCTGGATTTAATTCTTTAAGCCGTTTCCCAGCGCCACTAACTGTTCCGCCAGTACCTACCCCAGCTACAAAAATATCTATCTTTCCGTTTGTATCACGCCAGATTTCTTCTGCTGTAGTCCGTGCGTGGATTGCAGGATTGGCCGAATTTTCAAACTGTTGTAAAATAACTGATCCTTTAATTTCTTTCTGGAGTGATTCGGCTTTAGCTATAGCTCCTTTCATTCCTTCTGCTCCCGGTGTGAGTACCAGGGTTACTCCAAAGGCTTTCAATAAATTACGCCGTTCCAGACTCATTGTTTCCGGCATCGTAAGAATTAGTTTATAGCCTTTTGTGACAGCTACAAATGCCAATCCGATCCCTGTGTTTCCACTGGTCGGCTCAATAATGGTCGCACCCGGAGAAAGAAGTCCTTTTGTTTCTGCATCTTCGATCATAGCTAATGCAATACGGTCTTTAACACTTCCCAAAGGATTAAAATATTCCAATTTCCCAATCAAATGAGCATCCAATGAGTGATATTCTCCAAATGAAACCAATTCCAACAATGGAGTATTCCCAATAAGATCTGTCAGTTTTTTTGCAATCTTTACCATAATATTTTATTTGTATGATTTTTTTGCAAATGTACATTGTATCCGGGAGAAAAGAAATACCATCATTATGGTATTTTATATAACAGCCGAATAACTATCTTTGTATTGTATTTTATAGGATATGAAAACTTACATTATAGCAGACAATCAATTCATTACGAACGAAGGAATTTCAACCCTCCTGAAAAGATCTTTAGGGGCAGAAATAATCATTCAAGCTAAATCGATGAATGAATTACATAATGAATTGAGTGCTTATCCTGAGGCTGTCGTCATATTAGATTATACTTTGTTCGATTTTGTTTCCATGGAACAGATGCTAATAGTTAAAACAGCATATCCCGGTTCATCTTGGATACTTTTTTCTGATGAATTAGGAAAACATTTTATACATCATGTTTTAATTATGGATCCAGCTATAAGTATTATAATGAAACATGATTCTAAAGAACAGATCATAAATGCTTTGCAAAATGCAACAGATAATATTCCATACATCTGTGAATATGCAGAACAGATACTTCAGTCAAATATACAGCCTGATACAAGTATTATGATGGTTAAACTTACTCCTTCGGAGAAAATAATCCTTCATGAAATTGCTTTGGGAAAGACAACAAAAGAAATTGCATACGAAAAGAATCTGAGTTTTCACACTGTCAACTCTCATCGCAAAAATATATTCAGGAAATTAGAGATAAATAACGTACACGAAGCTGTGAAATATGCTATTCGTGCAGGAATTTTTGATGTTGCAGAGTATTACATATGATACTTTTCAACATAATTGATAAAAGCCCGGTTCACCACTTTGTTCCCTCCCGGTGTTGGGTAATTTCCGGTAAAATACCAGTCACCTTTGTGATTCGGACAAGCCTCGTGTAACCCTTCGATGGATTGGTAAACAATTTCAACCTCCGCCTGCGTTCCATTAGGAGTTAATATTTCTGCTATCTTTTTCGAAATCTCTTGGGCAGTAAAAGGTTTGTAGATTTTTTTTACATAATTGACAATTTGTTCTTTTGGAAGATTTTCCTGCACTTTTGATTTTTGATAGACTTCCTCAATAACCTGTTCCATACCTCGCTCTTCCAGCAACGCAATGGTGGCCTGAAATGCAACGAATTCCTCCAACCGAGGCATATCGATACCATAACAATCAGGATAACGAATTTGTGGCGAAGAGGATACAATCACAATTTTCTTCGGATGCAAACGGTCTAATATTTTAATAATGCTTTGTTTTAGCGTAGTACCACGCACAATACTATCATCGATTACGACCAAATTATCTGTATACGGATTGATCGAACCATAAGTAATATCGTAAACGTGCGTTGCCAAATCATCCCGGCTATTGCCTTCTGCAATAAAAGTTCGCAATTTTATGTCTTTGATGGCCACTTTTTCCTGACGGACTTTTAACGAAAGAGCATGAAATCCTTCCATCATTCCATAAAAAGCGACTTCAGAGGTATTGGGAATAAAGGAAAAAACGGTATTCTCCAAATCATTATCAATCGCTTGCATAATGGGATCAATCAATAGCTGTCCTAACATTTTTCGTTCTCGATAAATATCTTTATCGCTTCCACGAGAGAAATAAATGCGTTCGAACGAACACGGAGAAACATTTTTTGGCTGTTGTATTTGCTCCAAATCAACCTTTCCATTTTGGCGAACAATAAATGCCTGTCCCGGTTGCAATTCTTTCACATCTTCGGAAGCAACATTCAAAACCGTTTGAATAACAGGACGTTCGGATGCAACAACAGCAATCTCTTCATCCTGATAATAAAATGCCGGACGAATACCACATGGATCACGGAAAGCAAACATATCGGTATTACCGGTAATCCCGCAAATCACATATCCGCCATCCCAAGTTTGGCTTGAACGGCGCAATACATGAGCGATATCGATATTTTCTCCGATTTTACGATTACGCTCCATCCCATCGGTTATTTTCAACTTATACAATTCATAAAGATGTTGCACTTCCCGATCTAAATAATTCCCCATCATTTCCAATATCATCAAGGTATCTGAATACAACCGGGGATGCTGCCCTTGATTGGTTAATTGTTTAAAAATTTCATCGACATTGGTAAGATTGAAATTACCACACAACATCAAACTGCGGGAACGCCAATTGTTACGGCGAAGAAAGGGATGCACATACGAAATTCCGGAATGGCCGGTAGTACTATAACGGAGATGCCCCATATACACTTCACCACAAAAAGGAATATTCTCAACCAAAGCTTCATCCGAAAAACCATTAATCTGGCGATGTACTTCTTCAAATATTTCCTGAATAGCTCCGCTTCCCATCGCCCGCTCACGGAAAATATATTCGGTTCCGGGCTTTGCCTTAGCACTGACACAACCGATACCTGCACCTTCCTGTCCACGATTATGTTGTTTCTCCATCAGAAGATAGAGCTTATTCAGTCCATACCGCCAGGTACCATATTTTTCGATATAATATTCGATGGGTTTAAGCAAACGGACAAGAGCTATTCCGCATTCGTGCTTCAAATCTTCCATATAAAAAGAGTTAAAAATTAAGAATTAAGAGTTAAGTTAAGGAAATCAGCAAAAACCAACTCTTAACTCTTAATTCTTAATTTATGAAATATTTATTTATCGCTTCCGCTGCTCTCCTACCCGACTCTATCGCTTTCACAACAAGGCTAGCACCCAACGTAACATCTCCAGCTACAAAAACTTTTTTAACGGATGATTGATTTGGCGCAGTAGTAGAAACATTTCCCCGGATATCGTATTTTACATCTAAATCATCTAACAACCCTTCATGAACAGGATGAACAAATCCCATAGATAATAATACTAATTCTGTTTGAATGATTTCTGTTTTTCCGGTTTCCGTATCACAAACT
>JAVBMM010000045.1:0-3114 GCA_031552425.1 Bacteroidales bacterium
GGAGGAATAAATTTTTCTATTTTATCTGAGAAAAAAATGACACCTATTTTATCATTATTTTGAATAGCTGAAAAAGCTAATGTGGCTGCTATTTCAGTAATTATTTCCTTTTTCGTTTCATTAGTAGAACCAAAATCACGACTTCCGGAAACATCAATAAGCAACATTACGGTAAGTTCTCGTTCTTCTTCAAAAACTTTTACATAAGTTCTTGTATGACGAGCTGTTACATTCCAATCAATATCACGAATATCATCACCAAACTGATATTCCCGAACCTCAGAAAAGGCCATACCACGACCTTTAAATGCAGAATGATATTGTCCCGCAAAGATATTGCGCGACAATCCCCGGGTTTTTATCTCTATCTGGCGTACTTTTTTTAGTAGTTCACTTGTCTCCACAAAAGAAAAATTAAAAATCAGAAATTAAGAACAACCATATTATCATTTTTAACTTATAACTCTTAATTTATTATGGCACCTCTACTTTATTTAATATCTCGCTGATAATTTCTTCTGAAGTTAAGTTATTTGCTTCTGCTTCATAACTTAATCCGATACGATGTCTCATTACATCATGGCAAACAGCCCGGATATCTTCCGGAATAACATATCCTCTTCTTTTTATAAATGCATAAGCTCTTGCTGCCAGGGCTAAATTAATAGAAGCACGCGGAGATGCTCCGAAAGCTATCATGCCTTTCAGATCAGATAAACCATGATCTTCCGGATAACGGGATGCAAAAACAATATCTACGATATATTTCTCTATTTTTTCATCCAAATAAACTTCTCTCACAATTTTACGAGCATCAAGTATCTCTGATTTTTTCAATACAGGCTTGATATCAACCTTATCTCCCGAAATATTTTGACGAATAATAAGTTTTTCTTCTTCTTTCTTCGGATAATTGATAATAACTTTTAGCATAAAACGGTCCACCTGGGCTTCTGGAAGTGGATAAGTACCTTCTTGTTCAATAGGATTTTGTGTTGCCATTACAAGGAAAGGTTCAGGCAATTTATAAGTTTTTTCTCCAATAGTAACTTGTCTTTCTTGCATTGCTTCAAGTAGAGCACTTTGAACCTTTGCAGGAGCTCGGTTTATTTCGTCTGCCAAAACAAAATTCGCAAAAATGGGACCATGTTTTACTAAAAACTCCTCTGTTTTCTGACTATAAATCAACGTGCCTATTACATCAGCGGGAAGCAAGTCCGGAGTAAATTGGATACGGCTATATTTTGCATCTATTAAAGAACCTAAGGTTTTAATAGCTAATGTTTTTGCTAAACCAGGTACTCCTTCCAGCAAAATATGCCCATCAGACAAAAGACCTATTAATAACGATTCCACCAAATGTTTTTGACCAACAATGGTTTGGTCCATGCCCATAGTAAGCATGTTAATAAAAGCACTCTTACTTTCTATTCGCTCATTTAGTTCTCGAATATCTACTGTTTGACTCATAGGTTTTTAAGATGTTTATTATTAATAATTTCTAAAATACAAAAGAACAATATCCTCATTGGAAAGGAGCAGCACAAAAATATAAATGTTAAAAGCTCCGACAAATCTTTTGTCGTTAAAAATGATTAATCAAAAGCTTAAAAAAAGTAAGAAATACAAGTGAATATTTAATTTGAGAGCATTTACTTTTTGTTTCCTTCCGTTTTGATATCCGGAACTACTAAAGTTGTTCCCGGATATACATTATTGGGATCTTTTATAACATCCTTATTTGCATTATATAAATATTCCCACAATGCCTTATCTCCATATTCTCTTAATGCTATAGACCTAAGAGTTTCTCCAGAATTTACTTTTATTTTTTTTCCTCCTGGAGTTTGCTCATTTTTAGGAGAAGCAACAATATTCTCCGGTTGTTTTTGAATTGTAAGACTTTTTACTTCTATATTTTGTTGCTTTTCTAACGTTTCTTTTGTTTTTTTCTCTTTTTCTAAAGAATTATCATGATTTTGAGTATTCTCTTTTTCTCCTTCTTTCTTTTGTTCAGATAAAATTTCCAAAGATTCTTTCACCTCATTTTCTGGAATAATAACATTACTCTGAATAGAGTCACTTCGAGGCACCGTATCCACAACTATATTTTTTGAATTCTGTAATTGTTCTCTACGGGAACGTTCAGCAACTTCTTTCAATGTAGTAATATATTCTTTTTTATTAGAACGAGTTATAAATACATATACTCCCCACAAGGAAAACAAAACAATAAATAAAAAAATAAATGCCGTAAGCAAAGGATGTTGTCTGGAAAATGGTTTTACATCTTTAGGCCGATACATTTTAGGCGGTGGAAATTTCGATGGAGCAATTGGAATAATCACTGGTTTTTCAGAGACAATAGGTTTACTCTCATCCATTAATTTCTTTTCTACTTCAACAGGAGGAACAAAAGATTCTTCAACATTTTTTTTCTTTTCTTTTTCTGTATTAGAATTAGGAGAGGATTGTATCAACGAATCTGTAATATCATTTTCCTTATGTTCTTCAAATATTCCGGAATCCTGAAAATTTTCATGTATCTGATTGATAGATTCTGATAAATTTGCATCCGGATTATATGAAATCTTACGATGGGCAGGAATCATTACCCGTTCTCCAGTATTTACATCAATGCTTTCCCTAACACTGACTTCTGTTACCTTAAAAGAACCAAAATTTTTAATCTTGACAATTTTATCTTGCAATATTCCCTCAGAAACAACATTAAACAAATTTCTCAGAAAGATTTCAGCTTCTTTCTTTGTTATTTTTTGCTCTTTTGCAAGTTCATTAATAAGTTCCTGAATATTAAACTTTTCATTCATCCGAAGGCCCCTCCTGTAATTTATCTTTTAAAGAAGAAACAGGTTTATAACCAACAACATACTTAGATGGAACCAAAAAACGCTCCCCTGTTGAAGGATGTACAGAAATACGTTCATTTCGCTTTTTCACTTCTAGCGTTCCTAAATTAGGAAGAGTCACAGTATTACCTTCTATCAACTGTTTGGATATGATAGAAACAGTAGAAGATAAAATTCTTGAAACATCCGCACTTTGGAGATTCAAGCGCTTACCTAATGTGTATACTAATTCAGAGTTATTCAC
>JAVBMM010000013.1:0-3145 GCA_031552425.1 Bacteroidales bacterium
AAATGAAGATATTGTTCTTATCTCATTCTCTGCATTCCATTGTATACTCTCAAATCCTAATTCTTTTGCAATCGTTGAATCAACGCCAATAAGTTTTACTTGAACATCTTTATGGTTTGCAACAAATTGCTGTAAAGCATCTTTTACTAACAATAAATTTTTACTTGTTGATTTTGAACCAATCCATCCAACCACAAACTTCTCTTCCTTTATTTCAACTATATTTTGTAAATCATACTTCTTTAACTCAATACTTGTTGGAATTTCTATGACTTCTTTATTGTATTGTATTGCAAATTTTGTTAAATAGGGGCTGCCTGTAATAACAGTTGCTGCCATAGATATTACTTTGGGGATTTTCTTAGAAAGAAATATCTTAATCCCTTTTCTATCATAATTATGAAATATTGCATCATCATAATCGACAATGTAATCTATTTTCCTCCATTTTAGATAACGTTCAAAAACGGCAGGGAAATATGGAAATAACTCATATTCAACAAATAATATATCTTTTTTTTTTATTTTTGTTAAAATTAAAAATATGCGCCGTATATAATAACTTATTATTTTTACCCATGTTAACTTCTTTTTTCCATACAAACTATCAATGTATTCATCCCCAAAAAAAGGAAATACTTCACATGAATAATCCTGCCTAAAATACGGTAAATATTGATATGTTCGATATCTACTACTTGGCCCTTTCGGCGTATATTTTGTAAAAAAAAGTATTTTTCGCATTTATTACTTCATTTTATAATCTTTCATCGCTTTGTACCAAAATTCCCTTTACATCATATATGAAACCATTTTCTTTCAATAATGTTCGAATATTCAAAGAATTAAATGGTTGATGTGCTACAGTTAGTGCAACTGCATCGTATTTTTTATTTGAAATATCTTGCTCCTTGCTTAAAATATCAATTCCATATTCATGTTTCACTTCTCCAGGATTGGCAAAAGGGTCATAAACACTCACTCTCAATTCAAACTCTTTTAACGTATTTATTACATCTATTACCTTGGAATTGCGGATATCAGGGCAGTTTTCCTTGAATGTAATCCCTAAAACTAAAACCTCTGCTCCTTTAATTAATTTCTCCCGTTTTATCATGCCCTTTATTATTTTCCGCGCCACATAATCACCCATTCCATCATTCATACGACGCCCTGCTAAAATAATTTCAGGGTGATATCCGAATTCTTGCGCCTTTTGTGCCAAGTAATACGGGTCAACTCCAATGCAATGCCCTCCGACTAAACCAGGTTTAAAATTTAAAAAATTCCATTTTGTGGAAGCTGCGGCCAATACATCATGTGTATCTATCCCCATTAAATTGAAAATCTTAGCCAGTTCATTTACAAAAGCAATGTTTATATCCCGTTGAGAATTTTCAATTACTTTTGCTGCTTCTGCCACTTTTATTGACGATGCTAAATGGGTTCCAGCTACAATTACAGACCGATATACCTCATCTACCTTCTCCCCTATTTTTTTTGTTGACCCAGAAGTTACTTTCTTTATTTTTTCCACCGTATGTTCTTTATCCCCAGGATTAATCCGTTCTGGTGAATACCCTGCAAAAAAATCTTGATTAAATTTCAATCCTGATTCTTTTTCCAACACCGGCACACAATCTTCTTCCGTAGCACCCGGATAAACTGTTGATTCATAGATAACTATATCATTTTTCTTTAATACAGCTCCCACTGTTTCACTGGCTTTAATTAATGGCGTTAAATCTGGATAATTGTGTTTATCAACAGGTGTAGGAACCGTAATAATATAAAAATTACAATCCTCAATATCCTTTACATCTGTTGTACAAAAAAGTCCTTTCTCACCTTTTTTCGGATTTTGATTAAGAATTGATGATTTTAATAATTCCTCTTCTATTTCACAAGTTAAATCAATTCCTTTTTGCAATTCCTTTACCCTATTTGAATTAATATCAAAACCCACTACAGGGTACTTTGTAGCAAAAAGCCTTGCTAAAGGCAGTCCTACATATCCTAATCCGATAACTGCTATTTTTAAATTTTCCATGTTTAGACTTATATGTTTTTTCTTTTAACGAAGATTTTCCCAATACCAACGAACAGCTTCTTTTAGCCCAGCTTTCATGCTGAATTTCGGCGTATATCCTAAAAGTTTCTTTGCCTTATCTACCGATGCCAAAGAGTGAGGAATATCTCCTAAACGTTCCGACCCATGAATAATTTTTATTTTGGCAATCGCCGAATCAAATTCAGATAAATATTCTTTAAGATACCCTACCAATTGATTCAAAGTTGTGCGCTCGCCAAAGGCTGTATTGTAAACTGTATTTAATGCTTCTTTATTTTCTGTTTCCAACGCCAAAAGATTCATCTGAATAACATTATCTATATAAGTAAAATCTCGCGAATACTCTCCATTGCCATTAATAACAGGTGACTGATGACTCATAAGTTGTTTTACAAACAAGGGGATTACAGCTGCATAAGCTCCATTTGGGTCTTGTCTGCGGCCGAAAACATTAAAATAACGCAATCCTATACAGTCGATGCCATAGGTTCTAGCAAAAACATCAGCATAAAGCTCATTTACATATTTTGTAACTGCATAAGGCGAAAGTGGCTTTCCTATAATGTCTTCCACTTTAGGAAGCGAAGCTGAATCGCCATAGGTAGAGGAACTGGCTGCATATACAAACCGTTTTACCTTTGCATCTCTTGCTGCTACTAACATGTTTAAAAACCCGCTTATATTTACTTCATTGCTGGTAGTGGGATCTTTTATTGAACGTGGTACAGAGCCCAAAGCTGCCTCATGTAAAACATAATCAACTCCTTCTACAGCTTTTTGGCAATCTTCTAATTTACGAATATCACCAACCACCAATTTAAAATTCGGATTTTTCAAAAAAGGCTCAATATTTTGGGGATTTCCAGTTGCAAAATTGTCCAAACAAATGACCTCATTTTCTTGTGAAAGCAGTACTTCACAAAGATTTGAGCCAATAAATCCGGCACCTCCGGTAATAAGGATTTTTTTATTGTTGATTCGTTGATTTTTCATTTAGAACTAAATATCTATATAATTTTGTATATGCTTTTAACATGTTTTTTATGTCATCTATATTAAACTGTATACCCAAAA
>JAVBMM010000008.1:0-19544 GCA_031552425.1 Bacteroidales bacterium
ATTTGGGATTTTTTTGTAACGGCAACCCAAAGCAATAATCAATCCGGATATAATATGCCAAATACCCCACCATGCCACTACAAATAACATTCCTCCTGTTACTACTCCTTCGGGGAAAATTTTCGTATTGAAAAGTAAAGCCAAACCTAATCCGGAATTTTGAATACCGGTTTCTATCATAATAGCTCTTCTGTCTGGGATGGAACACCGGCATCCTTTTGCAAGGAAAAATCCTCCGGCTAGTGCTGATCCATTGTGTATGAGCACTATAATAAAAATATAAAATAAATTGTTCAAAAAGGCATCCAGGTTATTTGCCAGTGCGAATGCTAAAATTAAAAAGAATGAAAGTAATGATACAATTTTTAATGGCTTAGTGATTTTTTCTTTGATTCTGGGAAAATATTTAGCGATTAACATTCCGGAAATAAGAGGAATAACTAACAAAATACATAAAGTTTGTAGCATGTGGAAAAAATCAATTTCCAACGGCTGCAAAAGAGATTCTGAGCGCTTATTTAAGAAACCTATGTATAGGCGTCCCCAAAACTCAAAATTGACAGGAGTCATGAAAACTGCCAACAAGGTGCTTATCCCAGTGATACTTACAGATAAAGCAGTATTTCCTTTGGCTATGGAGGAAATAAAATTTGACATATTTCCACCGGGACAGGCGGCTACTAAAATCATTCCCATGGCTACTCCCGGAGTAATGAAATGGTATCCTAATGACACAATGATGAAAGTGATAAGTGGAAGTAAAAAAAGTTGGGAAGTAAGCCCTACAAAAAGAGACCGAGGGTGATCTATAATTTGTCGGAAATCTGAAATTTTAATATCGAGTGCAACCCCAAACATAACGAATGCTAAAATGATATTGACAATATGCATTCCGGATTCATTAAAATTAATGGTCAGATTGTCAAGGGATTGTAGCTGCTCGTACATTTTATGTTAATTTTTGTTTGGCTGTAAAGGTATGATAAAATTATTGTAATTCAAAAATGAATAAAGAAGGAAGATTTGAGAAATATAATGTATATTTGTCCTATTAATTAATAATTAAAATTTTACTAATAAATTAATTCTAAAGTTTATGAAGAAAATTATTTTTTCTCTGTTGGGAGTAGCGCTTATTCTTTCATCTTGTGGGGATAATGCTCAAAAAGTAAATGGAATGATTATTCAGGAAGTTGAACAAGTGAATGATGTCATGGAAACAATATCCCAATATATTGCGGGTGACGATTATGATGCTGCCAAATCTGAAATGGATTCTTTGTCTGCTCAAGTAAAAATTTCGGTGGATGTTATCAATAAATTAAATAATAAAAAAGCTGGAGCGTATAAACAAAGTGCTGTAGATTATTTGAATTTCATAGGACAAAATGGGGTTGATATGTTTTCTAAAACAATTGAAATGTTTCGTGCTGCAAAGATTCGTGAACAAGATGATATTGCTTCCGGAAAACAATCTCCTACTATGATTAATTCAGGCTCTGATTTTGATGCAGCTCGTAAAATCTTGAAAGAATTCAGAAAAGAGTTGAAAGAAAAACAAAAAATATTGTTGGAGAAACAAGACAAATTCAATAAAGCGAACGGGATACAGTAAAAGTATTTTGTTTACAAGAAAACCTGATTTTAATGGTTCACAGTAAAAATGGTGAACTTAAATTATATTAATATGAAAACAGGTGATTTTTTAGGAGGTCTTGCTGTAGGAGCTTTGGTGGGACTTGGAGTTGGTTATTTTTTGGGAACCGATGTGGAAAAAAGAAAACAATGGCTCAGTTTGTTAGAAAACAAAATTGCCCAACTGAAAGAAAAAGTAAGCGACTGTATGAATGAAACTGAAGAGAATTCAGAGAAAAATTTTGAAGAAGCTTAAAAGAAAAAACGGTGGATTGTATTTTTACAATCCACTGTTTTCGATAAATACAAATAATTATTGATTACATTCCTCCAAATTCTTCGTGTTGTGCAGGAATGATGACATCTTGAAATCCTTTTCGCATCAACCTGGATTTAAATTCTTCTTGAACTTCCGGTTCTCCATGAACAACAAAAATTTGCTTTACTTCATCAGGAGTTTGACAAGAAAGATATTGGCATAAATCATTATAATCGGCATGAGCACTCATTGAATCTATCGTGTGTATATCTGCTTTGACATTGAATTGGGTTCCAAAAATACCTACTGTTTCCGGCCTTTTTTTCAATCTGGCTCCTAAAGATTGAGGTTCGCAGTAACCAATGATCAAAATAGTGTTCCTCCAATTCTCAATACTGTTGGCAATATGATGTTTTACTCGTCCGGCTTCTGCCATACCGGATGCAGAAATAATTACACATGGATCGTAGTTTGTATTTAATGCTTGTGATTCCCGTTTATCTTTTATAAATGTCAACCCTTTAAACATAAAAGGATCTGCATCTATTTTCATGAGTTTTTGTACAGATTTATTGAAATATTTCGGATGTCTCTTTACTGCCATAGTTATTTCTGTAGAAAGTGGGCTGTCTACATAATATTTTAAGTCCGGTAGTTCTCCATTTAATTCTAATTCATTCAATGCATACAATATTTCTTGCGTACGGCCAACGCTGAAAGCCGGAATAATTAATTTTCCTTTTTTCCTGATACATGTTTCCATGATGGCATTTTTCAAATCGACAGAATAGGTTTCTATCGGCTCATGGTTTTTGTTCCCGTAAGTAGATTCGATAATAATATAGTCTGCATGAGGAAAAGGTTGGGGAGAACGAAGAATAGGATCTCTGTATCTTCCTACATCTCCGCTGAAAGCTAATGTTTTCAGTTTTCCTTCTTCTTTAATAGAAAGAAAAGTGGTCGCGCTTCCTAAAATATGTCCACAATCAAAAAGACGAAGTTCTATATTTTTGTTGATTTGAAAAGGGACCATATAATCTACCGGTTGGAAATGTTCGAAAGTTTTTCGTGCATCTTCTGCCGTATAAAGTGGTTCTAACAAAGGTTTACCTTCTTTCAACCGTTTTTTGTTTAAGAAGCGTACGTCTTGTTCTTGAATATATGCTGAGTCTAACAACAATAATTTTACTAATTCGATAGTTGCCGGAGTAGTATATATTTTACCTTTATATCCTTGTTTGACAAGTAGTGGAAGAAGCCCGGAATGATCAATATGGGCGTGAGACAGAATAACATGATCCACTTCATCAGCGTTAAAGCCCATGTTTCGATTTAGTTTCTCAGTTTCTTTTCCCATTCCTTGAAACATTCCACAATCAAGTAAAAGTTTCGTGCTGTCGTTCAGGGTTACTAAATGTTTAGATCCGGTTACTGTATGTGCAGCTCCGTGAAATGCTATTTTCATTTGAGGTAAATTTATAGTTTTTTAAATGCGTTTTCCAAATCTTCTTTGATATCATCGATATGTTCCAAACCAACTGATAAACGTAATAGATCTGGAAAAATACCTGCATTTTTTTGAGCATCCTCACTTAATTGGCGATGCGTAGTACTTGCAGGATGTGTTATCAATGTTCGCACATCTCCCACATTGGTAAGGTGGGAAATTAATTCAAGACTTTCCACAAAACGAACGGTTTGTTCCAATCCTCCTTTTACGCGGAAAGTGAGAACTGCTCCAAAGCCATTTGATAAATATTTTTTGGCTAATTTGTGATAAGGATGATTTTCTAACCCAACATAGCATATATCGTATGCTTTAGGGTGATTTTGTAGCCATTCGGCTAATGCTAATGTGTTGTCGCATTCTTTTTGAACACGAACGGATAGAGTTTCAAGTCCTTGGATCAATTGCCAGGAATTGAACGGACTGATGCAAGGCCCCATATCCCGTAAATTTTCGGTTACACAACGCATAGTAAACGCTACGTTACCAAATTTTTCCCAAAACTTAATGCCATGATATCCCGCAGAAGGTTCGGAATATTTTGGAAATTTTCCGTTTCCCCAATTGAAGTTTCCACCATCTACTATGATACCTCCCATGCTATTACCATGTCCTCCTACCCATTTGGTTGCAGATTCTACCACGATATTGGCTCCGAATTTGATGGGTTGGCAAAGATATCCTCCGCATCCGAAGGTATTATCTACAATTAAGGGAATCCCATATTTATTGGCTAAAGCAGATAATTTTTCAAAATCAGGAATGTTGAAGTAAGGATTTCCTATATTTTCTGTGTAAAGGGCTTTGGTATTTTCGTCGATTAATTTCTCCATTTCTTCGGCACTGTCGTTTTTAGCTTTTCTGGCTTCAAATCCCAGGTCTTTGAAAGACACGAAAAACTGATTGTACGTTCCACCATATAAATATGGAGAAGTGACAAAATTATCTCCAGATTTCATCAAATTAAGGAATGTAATCAATTGGGCAGATTGTCCCGAAGCAACAGCAACAGCAGCTACACCTCCTTCTAATGCAGCCATACGTTGCTCAAATATCGAAGTGGTAGGGTTATTCAATCTTGTGTAAATATAACCGGGAACGTCCAGGTTGAATAAATCTGCTCCGTGTTCTGCACTGTTAAATGTATATGCGGTTGTTTGATAAATAGGGACAGCCCTTGAATTAGTGACCGGATCGGATTGTTGATAACCGGCATGTACTTGTAATGTCTCGAAATGTAATTGTTTTTTTGACATGAGATATTTTTAGTCTTTTAAAATGTTAAATTAATTACGAAAAACAAAAGTACAAAATAAAAAACATAATACTCGGAAATCCTGTTATAATTAAAATTGATAATCATTTAAATTTTTTCATTATGGCATCGAATAAAATTATTAGTTTGTTGGGAGACCAAGCAGAGTATTATCTCTCCCATGTTTGTAAAACAATAGATAAATCTTTGCTGCATATTCCTTCTCCCGATACTGTGGATAAAATTTGGTTGTTTTCCGACAGAAATCCGCAAACCTTGAAAAGTATCCAGTCCTTAATTGGACATGGAAGATTGGCAAATACAGGGTATCTTTCTATTCTTCCTGTTGATCAGGGAATTGAACATACTGCAGGAGCCTCATTTGCTTCAAATCCGCTGTATTTTGATCCTGAAAATATAGTGAAGTTAGCTATAGAAGGAGGTTGTAATGCGGTGGCATCTACTTTTGGAGTGTTGGGTTCGGTAGCAAGAAAATATGCGCACAAAATTCCATTTATTGTTAAAATCAATCACAATGAATTGTTGAGTTATCCTAATTCATACGACCAAGTTTTGTTTGGTAGTGTGAAAGAAGCCTGGAATCTGGGTGCGGTAGCTGTAGGCGCAACCATATACTGGGGATCGGAAGAAAGCCGGAGACAATTGCAGGAAATCGCAGAAGCTTTTGAATATGCACATGAATTGGGAATGGCAACAATCCTTTGGTGTTATTTACGTAACAATGCATTTAAAAAAGAACAAATTGATTATCATGCTTCTGCTGATATGACGGGGCAGGCAAATCATTTAGGAGTAACAATACAAGCGGATATAATCAAACAAAAACTTCCTGTAAATAATGGTGGATTTTTGGCATTGAATTATTCTAAAACAGATAAAAAAGTGTATGAAAATCTTACATCAGAACATCCGATAGACCTATGTCGTTATCAAGTCGCCAATAATTATATGGGAAGGGTAGGACTGATTAATTCCGGAGGAGAATCCAAAGGATCATCTGATTTGAAAGAAGCCGTGATTACCGCCCTTACCAATAAAAGGGCAGGAGGAATGGGGCTTATCAGTGGAAGAAAAGCTTTCCAAAGGCCAATGAATGAAGGTATCGCTTTGTTGAATACGATACAAGATGTATATTTAGACTCTGAAATAGGATTGGCCTAAAATATTTTTTGTCAGGTACGATTAATCTGTTACTTTTGTCGAAGTTTCTGTTTATATATAATGGATTGTATTGTATTTGCTTAAAAATAAATGAAAAAAATTATCATAGCTTTAGATGGTTATTCTTCGTGTGGTAAGAGTACCATGGCCAAAGATTTGGCTAAATCTATCGGATATGTTTATATAGATACCGGTGCAATGTATCGTGCCGTTACTTTGTATTGTCTGCGAAACAAACTATTTGAAGATGATATCTTGAATGAAGATAAGTTACGCCAAGCAATGGATAATATCCATATTTCTTTTCGTTTGAATGAACAAACAGGACATCCGGATACATGGTTAAACGGAAAAAATGTAGAACAAGAGATACGCTCCATGGAAGTGGCTAACAAAGTGAGTCCGGTGAGTGCTATTCGTCTTGTAAGAAAAGCAATGGTCGCTTTACAGCAAGCTATGGGAGAAAAAAAAGGAGTTGTGATGGATGGAAGAGATATAGGAACTGTTGTCTTTCCTCGTGCTGAAATGAAAGTTTTTGTGACAGCTTCTCCGGAAGTGAGGGCTCAGCGAAGATGGGATGAGCTTCAGGCAAAAGGGGAGAATATATCTTATGAAGAAGTTTATCAAAACTTGATTATGAGAGATAAAATAGATTCTACAAGAGAAGAAGGTCCTTTGCGGCAAGCAGAAGATGCATTCGTTCTTGATAATTCAAACATGACTATTGAACAGCAACGTCAATGGTTGTTTGACCTTTACGAAAAAATTGTTGCTGAATGATTATTGAAATCCGTTTATGCTTTCAGTAGAAATAGATCAGGATTCAGGTTTTTGTTTTGGAGTGGTAAATGCCATTCAAAAAGCAGAAAAAGAATTAGGTAACGGAAAGTTATATTGTTTGGGAGATATTGTTCATAACAGCCAGGAGGTCGAAAGATTGAGAGCTGTAGGTTTGGAAACCATCGATCATAAACAATTTAAAAAATTAAAAAACGTAAAAGTTCTTTTACGTGCACATGGGGAACCTCCGGAAACTTATAGAATTGCTCGTGAAAATAATATAGAAATTATAGATGCAACTTGTCCTGTCGTATTACAGTTGCAAAGAAAAATACACAGGCACTATTATAAAGAAAAAGAGATTCACATCATTATGTACGGAAAAGCCGGACATGCAGAAGTGAACGGTTTGGTAGGACAAACAGAAGGAAAAGCAATAGTCATTGGAAGTAAAGATGATTTACATTTGATAGATTTTTCCAAACCGGTTTGTCTTTTTGCACAAACTACAGAGTCATTAGATGGTTTTAAGGAAATCGTTGAGATTATTCAATCGCGGATGCTTCCTGGTGTAAAATTTTTCTATTTCGATACGATCTGCCGGCAAGTGGCTAATCGGATACCTCATATCCGGGAATTTGCAGGTAAACATGATTTGGTTTTATTTGTTGCCGGGAAAAAAAGTTCCAATGGAAAAGCATTGTTTGAAGAATGTAAAAAATCTAATGAGAATACTTATCTGATTTCCGGTCCAGAGGAAATCATGCCGGAATGGTTGAATGGAATTAATTCTGTAGGAATTTGCGGAGCAACATCTACACCTAAATGGTTAATGGAAGAAGTGGCCGAAAAAATACGGTATTTCTAAAATATTTTATCATAGAACATAGTTTCTTATATAATCGGTTTTTATTTTGACTTAAAATGAATCAACAAAAAAAACATTTTTCAGGACTTACTGATGATCAGGTGTTGGAAAGTCGTCGAAAATACGGTGAAAATTTATTAACACCTCCCAAGCGGGATCCTCTTTGGAAACTTTTCTTGGAGAAATTTGAAGATCCTATTATTCGTATTTTATTGATAGCCGCGTTTTTATCTTTGGGGGTCTCATTTGTTCATCAAGAATTTGCCGAGACGATCGGTATTTTTTGTGCGATCTTTTTGTCGGTTGGTGTGGCTTTTTGGTTCGAAGTGGACGCCAATAAAAAATTTGACGTCTTAAACCAAGTTAATGATGATACATTGATTAAGGTAATACGAAACGGAAATATTAGTGAAATACCCAAAAAAGAAATTGTTGTCGGAGATATTGTTTTGTTGGAAGCCGGAGAAGAAATTCCTGCTGATGCAGAATTATTGGAAGCAATATCTTTACAGGTGAATGAATCTTGCTTGACAGGGGAACCGGTAATTGATAAAACTACTAATCTGGATGATTTTGACGAAGAAGCGACATATCCTTCTAATGGAATATATCGGGGAACAACTGTGGTAGATGGCCATTGTTTAGCGAAAGTTGTAGCTGTTGGAGATTCTACAGAATTTGGTAAAGTTGCACGAGAGGCCACCCAAATGAACGGAGAAGAAACTCCTCTTAATAAGCAATTGGACGGGTTAGCTAAATTTATCGGAGTTGTAGGTTTTTTCCTTGCTGCCCTTACATTCTCTACTTTATTTGTCAAAGATATTTTCTTTGGAAGTGTTGAATATTCTTGGGGACAGATAGGGCTTTTGGCCGCTGCAATAACCGGAGTAATGATCGCTTTGATCAAAGTTTGGTTACCTATTATATATGATGGATTTAGTCTTTCAGGAAAAGCAAAAAAACTTCCCGGTTCTGTGAAAAATGGAGGATGGATACGTTGGATCATTACAGGAATATTGGTTTTTGTGCTTTTGTGCGGAATAGGGTATGCTTTAGGTGTAAATCCGTTAGATAAATTATCTTGGATTTCTGTTGACGCAGCCGGAAAAATACTGCAATATTTCATGGTTGCAGTTACTTTAATTGTTGTTTCGGTTCCGGAAGGATTACCTATGAGTGTGACTCTAAGTTTGGCTTTGAGCATGCGTAGAATGTTGAAAACCAATAATTTGGTGCGTAAAATGCATGCATGTGAGACAATGGGAGCAACAACGGTCATCTGTACTGATAAAACAGGGACGTTGACAAAAAACCAGATGGAAGTATACCAAACTTGTTTTTACGGATTAAAAGATCAGCAAATAATTGACAACGAAACCGAAATAGCCAATATTATCAAAGAAGGTATAGCTGCTAATTCTACTGCATATCTGGATTATTCTAATCCTGAAAAGATCAGATCGTTGGGAAATCCTACTGAAGCTGCATTGTTGCTTTGGTTAGGTCATAATTATATTAATTACTTGGAGCTCCGGGAAGATGCGAAAGTAATAGATCAACTTACATTTTCTACCGAGCGTAAATACATGGCGACATTGGTTGACTCGCCCCTTTTGCAAAAACGTCTTTTGTATATAAAAGGAGCTCCGGAAATAGTATTGTCTAAATGTAATCAGGTAGTAAAAGAAGATGGTTTCGAAGAAATTTCTTCTTTTCAAGCTTCCGTTCAAGAGCAATTATCCAAATATCAAAACCAAGCAATGCGTACCTTGGGATTTGCATATAAAGAAATTGATGAAAACGATCAACGGGATATACAGGCATTGTTGGAAGATAAATTGATGTTCTTGGGTGTTGTTGCGATTTCAGACCCTGTTAGGGAAGATGTTCCGGATGCTGTGGCCAAGTGTTTGAATGCCGGGATACAAGTGAAAATAGTAACAGGAGATACTCCCGGAACAGCTAAAGAAATCGGTCGTCAGATCGGTATCTGGAATGAAAAAAATATGGGCAATCATATTATTACAGGAGTTGAATTTGAAACGTTAAGTGATGAGGAGGCCCAAAAACGGGTACAAGAATTGAAAATCATGTGCAGAGCTCGTCCTACGGACAAACAACGTTTGGTACAGTTATTACAGAAATGTAATGAAATTGTTGCGGTAACCGGTGATGGGACTAACGATGCTCCGGCGTTGAATTTTGCACAAGTTGGACTTTCTATGGGTTCCGGAACTTCAGTGGCTAAAGAAGCGAGTGATATTACTTTGTTGGACGATTCTTTTAATAGCATTGCAACTGCTGTAATGTGGGGACGGTCATTGTATAAAAACATCCAACGTTTTATTATTTTTCAATTAACCATCAATGTTGCTGCTTTATTAATTGTGTTTTTAGGATCCATATTAGGATATGAATTACCACTTACCGTAACACAAATGCTTTGGGTGAATTTAATTATGGATACATTTGCCGCAGGAGCATTAGCATCTTTACCTCCGGAAACGGATGTAATGAAGCAAAAGCCAAGAAAAAATGATGCTTTTATCGTAACACCTTCTATGGGATTGAATATTCTGTTAGTAGGATTTACTTTTGTATTTTTATTGTTAGGCTTGCTTTATTATTTTTCAAATAACGGAGTGGTGAGCCCTTATGATTTATCCCGCTTTTTTACTATTTTTGTAATGTTGAATTTTTGTAATATGTTTAATGCCAAAGCTTTTCAAACCGGACGTTCTGCTTTTAAAGACATGAAAAAAAGCATGGCTTTTATCTTTGTGTTGCTTCTCATTTTGGTAGGGCAAGTTTTGATTGTAACATTTGGGGGTGAAGTATTCCGGACTGTACCTTTATCTTTGAGAGATTGGTTAGAGATTATCGGAGGAACTTCAATCGTATTGTGGATAGGAGAATTGTTTAGATTAATTCGATTTAAATCGTTTAAGATATGAAAAAAATAACTTTTTTGTCGCTATTATTATTAGCTTGTGTAACTTTATGTGGAGCACCTAAAATAATTTTAAAATTGGATGATTTGGGCGTTACTGAAAATAAATGTTCTTGTAAATTGACTTTAGATTATTTGATTAAGAAGAATATCAAAGCTTCTTACGGAATTATCGCCGATAGATTGGATAATACAGCTAAAGCTACTCTTCAACCTTATTTGGATGCAAAAAATAAAAAAGGAGAAAATATGGTAGAAATGTGGCATCATGGTTTAGACCATAAACGTCCGGAATTTAGAGAAACTTCTTATGAATATCAGAAAGAACATTTTGATCGGGCTACCCAAATAATATGTTCTGCCTTAGGAATAAAATTGCATACATTCGGAGCTCCTTTTAATGCGGTAGATTCGGTAACATATAGAGTGATTGCCGGAGATCCGGATTTTAAAGTTGTTTTCTTTGCTAAACCTGAATATAGATATTCTAAAAAAATTACCTATTTGAATAATCGTGTGAGTATAGAACAAGGTACGGGAAATATACTTTTTGATCAGTTTATTAAGGATTATGAGCAGAAGAAAGGTAATTACAACGACTACATAGTTCTTCAGGCACATCCAAATAAGTGGACTAAAACTGAGTTGGATGAATTGGATAAAATTATAGAATACCTTCAAAATGAAGGATGTGAATTTGTACTTCCGTACGAATACGTTAATTCTATTACGAAATAATTATTTTTTTGCGAATAGTCCCGTCTTGTGTATAGATGAGGAGAATATATATTCCGGCGGCATAAGGACAATTTATGTTGCCGGAATTGTTATTGATAGTTTGTACATCAATTAATTGTCCTTGCATGGAGTAGATAACAATGTTTTTTATTTCTGAAGAGGAAGTTATACTGTATAAGTATTTTGACTCTTTGTGTATCATAATGTCCTTTTCAATGTCAAATCTTTCTATGGAAGAACTTGTCGACCGGAAAATAGTTTTTCCTGCAATGACATTCATTTCGTCTTGCTGGTTTTTATACCAGGAAGTTCCACATACGGCAGGAGTTGCTGTATTAGGTAATTTATCCAAACCATCTTCTGCTTTTAAATAAAGTCCTTTTCCTTCCCCGGAAGTTATTTTTTGATAATTCAAATTTGTAGATTTTACAAATCCGGAGGTGCTTTCCGTTTTTTTGAAATTGTATAGGTTATTACTACAAATGATTCCTGATGTGTTTCCTGATTTTTTCAGCATTGTTTCAACATTCGGATTGAAAAATATATTGTTAGAAACTTTGCAGTTTTGCGGTTCCAGTGTCCCTGTTATGGTCACTCCCGGAAGATATGGACTATCATCCGAATAGGTACAAGAGGAGCTTATTCCCCAATCTAAATAATTACAATACACGAAAGTGTTTTCATAAATGTCTATATCTTTTACCCGGTGGTAAGAGCTGAGAGGTTCTTTGGTAAAATCTGTATTTTCGTCAGGCTTTTCAAATACCCCCATCATGATAGATAAAGCAGATCTGCTGGATGAACCTGTAATTTCTTGCAAAAAGTTGTTATATATTTTATGTCCTTGGTTTATTACGCGTATCCCGGCGCAATTATTGATTTTATTTCCTATGAAGAGATTGGAATGAATGGTATTTCTATGTCCGTGGCGACATACAACTCCTCCCTGGCTTTCATAAAAAGTATTGTTGCTGATAACATTATCACAACTTTTGATTGAAATTATTTCAATTTCTCCGTTACATGTATAAAAGAAATTTCGGTCTACGGTTGTTTTGCTACTATATTGCGATGTTCCGGAAACACCAATACGAATGGTTTCTGCATTATTTCCGATTGCGAATTTTTCATGGTAACCGAAAAAATTATGATCAATCAAGTGATTGTTTTCCCGGCAAGCATCTGTAACCAGATCAACCATTAATAAAACACCCCCGTTTGTTTTGTTGACAAAGTAACAATGATCTACCCGATTATTTTTTCCGTAGATACACACCCAGCGCTCAGAAGCATCGTTTTTATATTTACTGTCAGGATGATTGCAATTATCTATAACACAGTTTGTTAATCTGCAATTATTGGCATAAGATGAAGTGGAAGAACGAAATTCTACGATATCTCCGTTGGATGAGCGTCCATCTTTGAAAACTAAACCATCAACTATCATATATGAACCGCCTATTCTGAGGTTTAAACTTCCTGTTAGGATCACCTTTCCTTCGTTTCTCGCTTTTAATGTAATAGGATTTGTTTTTGTTCCACTTCCTGTAAAGACGACTTGAACATCGGTGTATGTCCCGTTTTCGAGATATACGATGTCTCCTGCACCCAATTTACCATTCAATTTTTCTTTTAAAGCAGATATTTGCGATGGAGAATAACTATATGTTGCAGCATTTATAGAAATACTACAGAACAGTGAAAATAATATGGAAATGAATGTTTTCACAACCTGATTTTGTAATTATATGTAATATCTTCTAAAATAGCTTGTACAATAAATATACCATTGTTATTCAGGGTAATAGAATTTTTGCTTGAAGACTGAATTTTCTTTCCGCAAACGTCGTAAACAAAAATTTGTACCGTTTTTTCTGTTGGTATTATTATAGTATTACCTTGAACAATCGGACGGATTTTTTCTTTATTTATGTTGTCTAAAGAACTGTTAGTATTTAATATTTCTGTGATAAATTGGTTTATTTCATCATTAATTTGATTGTTTTGTGCTACAGAAAAACCTCCATGCCCCCCTCCCGGTATGGTCGTAAATTTGTATTTAACTCCTGCTTTTTGGAGAGCATCTACCAAAATTTCAGATTGTTCGTAAGGGACAGTTGGATCCGCATCTCCATGAACAATGTAAGTGGGAGGTGTATTTTCTGTGATCAAATGTACGGGAGAAATAGATTTTACAAATTCTATATCATTCTTTTTATTCCCTAACCAACTTGCCAAGGAAGAATATTCTTCTTTAAACTTGACGATATCCGCAGGACCATATTTATCAATAATAGCAATGATTTTGAAAGGTCCGGAGTAGTTATATTCGGTATCATAAGTGCTTATTTTATCTAAATAAGCAGCTGTTAAAGCTAAATGTCCCCCTGCTGAACCTCCTTGAAATATGATTTTATTAGGATCAATATTTAGAGCTGTTGCATTTGTCAATAGATACATCATGGCGTTACGAATATCTTCTACAGCAGCAGGAGCTGTTGCATGAGGAGTCATCCTATATTCTACATTAACTACTGCAAATCCCATTGGAAAATAAGGATTGTAAGATGTTTGAGATTCTTTTTCACCGTGATTCCAACCTCCTCCATGCATATGGATAACAACAGGAACCGGTTTGTTTGCCTGAATAGGATAATAAACATCCATTCGATTTTGGGCAGGATCTGCATTGGAATATTGGATGTCTATTTGAGAAGTATATCCGTTAGGTAAGGAAACTGTTTTTTGCGTTTGAAATTGGATGATCTTTTCCTTACAAAGATTGGAAGGTTTTACTTGTTCCACAAAAGCACCTTGAGGAATAGTTAATGTGTAATCTTTCACTTTGCCGGGAGTCCCTTCCAACTGAACTGGTATTTTCACGGTGTTGTTTGTTATTACGCAGTTTGTTATGGGAATAGATGTATTATTTAGTAAAATATTTCCAGTTCCGGCGGATATGTTTTTATTGAAAGTGACAACAACTTCTTTAGTTAGGTTATAGTAACAAATATCTCCTTCGTTTGGAATATGTGAAACAATATTCAGGTCATTCACTTCTTGTAGTGACCGGACAATTATTTTTGCAACAAAAAGTCCGCTGTTTACGGCATTATAGATTCTGAACCGGCTGGTTTCCGTTCTTTCTATATTTTTAGAATAAATGGTGATTATGCTTTTTTTTGTAATTACTTGTTCGCCCACATTTTCCCATTTCCCATTAGTGTATTCTTGCAAAAAATAACCCATATTATCGGAACCCGACATAGCATGTATTTCGATGGCTCCGACAGTTTTAGTCTGTGGAAATTCAATGATTCCAACCCCTTTACCTTTTTCCATCGCAATGGTATAAGTATATTTTACACCATCTTCATTGACCGGAGTATTCCCATACAAAACGGCATTGATCAGGTTAAAACCGTTATATGGTGCCGTAGGATATTGCCCGGCGGCCGGTAGGTTTGTACTTCCATTTTCGATTTTAGTTCCCCACGTTCCGTCACCGAAATTGGTTTCAATTCTATCTAAAATTGTTTCTGCAGAAATGTTTAGAGAGAGTCCTAAAAATACACAAATGGATAAAAATATATTTTTCATAATTTATTTAGCGTATAATAACCATTGCCTGTCGGAACGGGATGTTTGGTTGTATTTCCCGAATAGTTTGTCATATTCTTGATTAGGTTTGAAGAAAGTAGCACGTCTTAATATCCAGCAAAGTTTTTGCTGATTTTCATCCCATTCTTTGATTTGTTTGTATGGGAAAGCGCTTTGAGGCTGTCCAAGGTAAGGTTTAATAAATTCTATGGCTTTTGAAATAGACCTTCCATCGGGAGAAGTTGCTGAGAATAAATCAACTCCGGTATATTTTGCCAGCTCAGACATGTCCATCATGTGTGCAATATTGAACAAAGTGTAATGAAATGCGATAGTACGGACTAATTCTAAAGGTTGACTTCCGTCTGGTTCTACTTGTTTAAATATCCTGTTTTCAGGAAATTCTTTGATAAACCTGCTGGCGATATCATTTCTTCCTGAAAATAAAGCATAAGCAGTAGCTTGTACATCGAATGCCATTCCATGATTATTTTTTGCATTGTATTCATCTTGTCCGATTTCGCTTGTCAACATCCAATCAAGAAAATCTGAGAACCATTTTTTGATTCCTTCCATGTCCTTTTTTGTAAAAGAGTTGGAGGAGGAAAGTAAAGTAATACAATCCACCATTCTTACAAAACCATAGGTGTCGATCATCCCTTCTGCACGGCCTTTCCCTCCGGTGTGTCCGGGAACCATTTGCCCAAAGTTCATATTAGGATTCATCTTGGTATCTTCATCTAAAAACCATAAACGAATATCTCCAACTGCTTTTTCAGCATATTTTTCTTCTCCTGTAAAGAAATAGGCATATCCCAACGTTACTATATTTTTGAATAGTTTATCTAACTTGTATCGGTCTAATTTGTAAATTTCCGGATTGCGTTCGCCATCCCGACGAATGTATGGTAGACCATCCGGTTTATTCGGATCCGGCCACCAATAAGGTCCCATGCTTACATAATCATGTTTATCTCCACTTGCGGCAATGATACTTTTTTCCGTTACGGGAGTGATTTCGATTGTAAGAGCTTTGTCTGCTTCTTTGATTAATGACTTTAAAGCTTCATTTCCATTTGGAATGGAATGGATGTTTTTTTTTGCATAAGTTAATTGATCCATTGGGATAGACCGTTGAGAAAAACTTATAGAAATAAAACTAAAAAATAAAATTGCTGGTAAAATGATTTTTTTCATGGTTATCTGATAAATTTATAAACATTTGTATCTCCTTGCATTCTTATAAACAATAAAAAAATTCCCATCATTGCAGGAAGTGACATTTCAAAATAATTATCACTTGTTTGTTCTACAGCAATAAGCTGTCCTGTCGTGGAATATAATTCAATTTGTTTATCTGAATGATCGTTGAAAGATAGACTAATTTTATTATCATTTATTCGTTTAATAATAGTAGAATTATATGATATTTCCGGAATAGCAGTTTTATTGTTTAACCTGTCGTACAATTGCGCTTCATATAGGGAAGGGATTTCTTGTATAGGCTGATTTTGTTTTTCTACATATCCAATGGTAAAATTACTGTTGCTTACAGGTTTTCCGGTAATTGATTTGGCAACACATCCTATAGCATAATTTTGTGCAGTAGGAGGTTGTTGTAACCCGATTATTCCTTTGGAAGCAGTAACATCTATATTCCATAAAACCGAATGAGCGGCAGCCCAACCGTGCCCTGTTCCCATGTCTACACGATTATAAAGCCCTATCACAAAATCACGTATCAAGTTGATTTCTTTATGATTGTCATACAACATCCCTTGTGTCCATTGGCGGTGACCTTCATTTGCATTATAAATATTATCTGAAATACATTTTAAAAATACGTTTCCTGATGCGTAAGACGTACCATTGGAAACGTAGTGATGCCTACCATTATTTGCATAACAATTTTTGAAAAGAATGAGTTGCGAATGTGTGTATGTGTTATAGTTATATCGTCTTTCTCCGGTGATAATGGAAACCGGATCTATAGCTTGACAATCTTCGATAGTTGTTCTGGTACAGCAATCCGTGATGAATCCGGATTGTCCGAATCCTTTTGTTACTATATCTTTCGCCCAACAATTTTCAACAGAACGGAAACGAATAGCTTGCCATGCATGATTTTCGTCGGTTCCTCCTGCACTGATAATTTCTACTCGTAAGTTTTCTATTCCGATTTCTTTTCTTATACTGCTAGAACTAAACTTATAAATATATGATTGAGACAATGATTTATTCAATGTATAAAAAACAGGGGCATCAATACTTATTTTATTTCCCGAGACATTGGTAACATACCGGTGATACATAACAGGAACTTGTCCTTCTATCCATCGTTCATCTGCATCTCCATTTTGAGGAGCCGGAACACCTCCGTAGTTTACTGCTTGTAACCAGGTTTCCGTGCAAGGATGATAAATGGCAATGAGATCTCCTTTTTTGTATTTGGAAGCATTGGCAATAGTAAAACTCATAGCTCCTATGGGAACTATGTTATCTGTTATATTTTGTTGTTCACTTTTACTGGAATTCCATTTATTTTGACTTGTGTTTCCGAGCAAAATCACATCTCTTTGATGAGGAGTATCTCCTGTAGCGAGGATAATCGTTCCGGAGGTATTATTCCCTTCTCCTCTGATTATTACTCCATCATATTTAACATTGATAGTACTTTTTACTTCATAGGTTCCTTTTTTTAATAATAATGCTCCCCTAAATCCTTTGCTGTCGGGAGTTTTTGATCCAACTTCATCTATGGCTGCTTGTATATGGGTTGTGTTGTCTCCGGATATGGGAGAAATGGTTTTCACAGTTGCAACATTAGGAATATCGGCTTCACCATTATGGTATCCGGCATAACTAAAATCCGGAATGATAAAACCATTTGCATCAGGGAAGTAGGTTAAGTGTTTATTAGCATCTATCTTGATAAGATCAGTTTGTGCCGGCAATGTTGTAATATTTAATAAGGTACAAACAAATGCAAGGGAAAAATACAAATGCCGTTTCATAATTTTATTGTTTAATGATACCTTTTGCTTCAGTGTTTTTTACGCTTGAGTTTTTTACATTAATATTTAGTAAACCTGTTTGCCGAATGCAATATTGTCCTGCGTGATTGTTTACATTATCGAAAATACAAGCATTTATTTCCAAAAATCCACCTAGTGTAGATTCATCATTTCCTCCTCTGTAAAAATCTAAGGCCCATTGATCGATATTTTTAAAAACGGTATTTTGAAAAATAGTATGTTCGGAATTATAAACACCCTTGTCCTCTTTTTCTGCATTCAAAGCAAATCCGCGGAAAGAATCTTTGATAGTGGAATTAGATATTTGAATCGTATCGGCAAATGAAGATGGATATGCTTTGAAAACACTTCCTCCATTGGTATCTTTGAATCCGTAAATATTGCAATTAATGATTTTCAGGCGATAAGGTTCCGTCATATCGTTTTTCCCTGTTATGAAAGCATATTTTGCAGGATTATCAGATCCACCGTCTAAGGCAACATTATCCAATTGCAAGAAAGACCCTCCTTTCAATTCGAAGAAAGTAACAGAACTTCCTTCTGCATTCATTTTTATTATGGGTTGTTTTTTTAATCCTTTACCGGATATCGTTAACCGATGAGGAATATCCATTCTCTTAGTGTTGATATATTCTCCTTCTTGTGTTAAAATAATAATATCTCCCGGATTGGATACCTTTATTACATTGTATAGGTTATCTTTCCCCGGAATAATTTCATGCGTTTTACCTATTTTGTTTAAAGAAAATAGATTGAGCAAAGGGGTATATTTCCATGTAGGTCCACAATTTTCTCTTCCTGCCTTTGCTTGTTTTAAAGCGATGGGTTTTCCAGAAGAATCACGGTCTATTTTTATTTTCTTTGAAATAAATCCTTTGCCGGTTTTATAACCTTTTTTTCCAAACAAAATATTGTCTATAAATGTGATTCCGCTTATGTCATCGAAAGATTTAATAAGTTCTTCTTCTTGAGGACAATATATAATGTTGTCTTTAATGGTAACATCTTGAGGTATAGCTGTGCGTTCTTGGTCACTACCAACGCAAAGTTGCCATGGAAGTTTACAATCTACCCAAGTATTGGAATATATTTCTACATTTTTTACTTGATGATAACGATTTAATACAGAATTAGGCACTCCATTCATAATTACCAGCGGAGCACGAAAATCTTCTCCTGCCAATCCGTATAAATAATTATTAAATATTTTGTGTCCATTATTGATAACGCGTATTCCTCCTGTATATCCTTTCCCATTGCCAATAAAATAATTTCCGGAAACAGTATTACGATTTCCGTGTCTTAAAACAAGACTTCCTTCGCATTCATAAAAAGTGTTGTTGATGATAATGTTTTCACAAGATTTCACGGATATTATTTCTACTTCACCATTGCAATGTTCGAAAAAGTTTTCTTCTACGATAGTAGCAGATACTCCCATTGATACACCACTTGTTCCGATACGTATGGTTTCTCCTCCGTTAGAACCTAATCGGGGCCTTTGTCCGAAATAGTTGTGGTAGATGCGGTGATGGTTATTATCATGTCCTTCTCCGTCGGGCCATACCACAAAAGTACAGCCTTGATTTTTTTTGCCTGCAAAATAGCAATTCTCGACAGTATTGTATTGTCCCCACATATGGATCCAAGTGTCAGCATCTAAACGATTAGGCTTGTTGAAGTGGTCAACCACACAATTTTTTACTGTAGAATGATACGCCGCTTTATTTGTTCC
>JAVBMM010000185.1:0-4663 GCA_031552425.1 Bacteroidales bacterium
GTTTGGGATATGCAATGGATAAAGTCTAATTTCATCGAAGCATATTCCGAAAAACATACATTAGAGGAAACATTTGAACTTGTTGATAAAAAAGAATTTGGCAATGAATATCTTGTTCCTGCATTAAATCCTCATATCAAAACCAAATATTTTGCTGAAATCAAATCTATTTTGATAAACCCCTGCTTTGACAAGCCCAATTTATATCTTAAAGAAATAATTTTGAGTAATACATTTGGGAAAAACAATGCAAACCATACAGTCGAAAATTTTAATTACTTGTGCGATTTATTACTTCAAATTCCAGTAAAAGTCCGTTATGGGAATTCCGATTTTAGCTTAAAAGACAATTTGTGGAGTTTGATAGCGGAAAGCCTTATTGACAATAATGTGCGAATATTTGAAAAAGAAATTGATTTTTGCACTAAGAAAATCAGTTCTCAGATATTGAAAAATGGAATAAAAAAACTTACGCAAAGCCAAATAAAGTGAATGCGAACGCCAACTGCCGCCTGCCTGCAAGCGTGCGTGAACGCCCCGCGACAACGTGAATGTCAAAAAGCCGCAACGCCCGCCGCCCCGAAAACCAATCGGCGCAACCTTGGCAGTAATCCCTCTTTCTCAAAGCGAATTGCTTCCAATGACAACGATTCGAGAGATAGAAGTGATTAATTTATAAGAAAATATATAATGTAAATCAGTGATTTATAAAAACGTTAGTTAGAAACTGGACGTTTAAGCATAAATATCAGGAATGGAACATATATCCTTAGAAAAAGTATTCTTTAAGATAAAAATTGAAAATGTCATCCCCGTTGCGACAAAGATTATTGTCGCTGGAAAAGTGATATGCGGACAAATACATGATAAATCAAATGTAATAATAACAAACACTACAGGTTTGATTTTGAAAAGAACAAGGGTGAAAGACCTTGATTGGTTTGACCGTGGAAGAAGTGGTGAGCATGTTATTGCTTACGAAGGAATGAATATAGCCATTGTTTTTGATGTGGCAGATAAAGAGCATCTTCAGGTCAATAATTTTATTATTATAGAATGAATTTTATAGTAAACAAATGCATGGCCTCATACCACGGAATCTGAAAACCGGCATTTACATAGTTTTTGGCGTAGGCTTGTTTGGGTTCATTTACTTCTTTACGAAGCCCATCCGTAAAGATAAAGATGTTCCGCACTTACCTTGTTGTTAATGTAGTCCGACAGGACTTGATTTTCATAACCGCAGGCAGGTGGCCTGTGGTTTGAAAATCAATATGAATATTTGCCTGCAAGGCAGGATTTTATTCCTCAAATCAGTGCTGCCTTACAGGCAGTGTTTCTGTTGTATCTATTTCCCACAGGTTGCGCCACGCTTACCTATGGTTATGAAAATTTGGCTTTTCAAGCCTTTTTCTTCAACTGAAACCAACTTTCGGATGGGACAAAAGTGTGGATTATCCTTTTATGGCTATTAGAAAATAAAATTTATGTACATATATTTTTTACGAAAACCCCTATTGCTGCAAAGCTTGATCATCATGAGTCTGTTGGTGCTATCTGCTTGCGAACGCCCGAAACCATTGCAAAGCGGAGAATGGGGAGATTGGGATGCAGGCCTATATTCAGACGAGCGATATAATATGACACTTTGGTTATTCAAAGAGAATTGGTTTAATGAAAAGACCAAACAAGACATTGTATTAAACTTACCTAACAGGAATTTGAGTGAAATAAATGGAGATTCTATTTCATATTCCGTAAAGTTTACCGATGGATTTATGGAAAGGTGGGACATTGACTATGTCCAGCAAGATTTGGGAATTTTGACTATCTACTTTAAGAATGACACTGTGATTAGAGCAGAATATAAAGAAAGGAAAAATACGGATTCGGAATTTAAGGTGAAAAAAACATGGAATAAATGAATCCAATGACAATGTATAGCTATTTGTGCATTATAAAAAAAGCCGAATGAAAAACAGTATGACAGATCAGAAACAAATAACAAAATTGTTACAACCGTTATTCGCCAATTATGACGAAACAATAAATCCTGCCGATGAAAAATCACTTGACGGATTTGATTTCCATCGTTGCGACGACGAAATTTTGTTTGAATGGTGGAACGAGAGTAAAGAACTTTGGTTAGGGCAGCACGATGATGATATTTTGCGGTGGACAAACGGTAAATATTGTTTGGGTAACGCAAGTAATGTGAGTTATTCCGAGAAATATGAATTTTCAACGCTGATAGCGTTATTTGAGAACGCATTTGAAGAATGGGGGTTTTTGCAATAGAATCCCAATCCTAATATTTGTAAGGCTTTCAGTCTTTTTGAGGAAAACAAATCATTGCTGATAGACAGATAAAAACAGGGGCGAAGCCCTCTTGAGTAATAGCGCAAGGCAATACCAATGAAAATGAAAAATAATGAATAAAAGAAAAAAAATACAGATACCCATGTGGTTAGTAATAGTTTTTGGCGTAGGCTTGTTTGGGTTCATTTACTTCTTTACGAAGCCTATTAATAGCGCCCGCAACATTGATAAATACGTTAATGAATATATCGACAATTCAGTTGAAATAGATCTTTATGGCATTTATGAACAAGGAAGCGTTAAACATGATTATATATACACAGGCCTTAATTTTAAAAAATTACAACGTTCCAAATTATCTAGCGTTTCAAATAACCAATTTACTATTTACTGTAGCCATTATAATAAATATTTTAGAATAATCCTAATTAATAGTAGTGCTGAAAGTATGCAAATACATTCAACCTATATAGATGATGACGTTTTAGTAAAAGCAAAAGTCAATCAATTCCAATTGAATGATCCAAACTATGGAACGAAAGAAAATCCTATTCCTGTTTTATATTTAGAGATTCCTGAGTGTAAGCAATCCCCATCTTACTATATGATAGAAAAGACACCCGAAGAATACAGGAAATCCGTATATATTTATTTGGCTTATCTCATGCCCAGAGACGAATTTAAGAAGATGTTTAAAAGAAATAACAAATGATAGTCCATCACTTCGCGAAGCTAAAAATGAAAGATAAGTGTTGAGCGGCTTTTAATACAAAATAAAAAACGATGAAAAAAAATCTATACGAAGAATTTGACAATATCTTAGATTTATGGATGCAAAAATTAGCTTCTGTAGAGAACGGCTATAAAAAACTTCTTGAAAATACCGAACGAAACACAAGCGAAATAAAATATGGAACCGCAAGCTCATATCTCGGGTATTTCTGTCCGAGTCTTGTATTGGACAAGATAACAAGCGGATTTAGTAAAGGAAGATTATTAAAATCTATGCCTGAAAATAAAGACGGAAAACGGATTATTTACGATATAGATAATAATGGCAAATTATTAAGAATACAAGATATAAATTCATTTGGAACTATTGTTGAAACATTTATAATCAGGGAAGGCAACACGGAATTTAGTGTCATATTTTTAGATAAAAAATTGACTGCTTCTTATTCTTCATCAACACGAACGATATACGAAAACGGAAAACTTGCCCGATTTGACATCATTGGCAATTCGTCTATGTGGTCAGAGATATATACATACAATCCGAATGATGATAAAAAAGTTGAATGCAAACAATACTACTATGTTCCGAATTTAAACGGAAGTAGTAAATCCATTCCGCTTGGGATGAAAGGAAGTCCGGCGCAATTATTCATAATGGAAATAGATTTGGATAGTAAAGGAAAAGTTGTAAAAATAGAACATAGTGAATTTATTGAAGAACAAAAAATATTGACATTTACATATAAGAAATAAAAAGACAGGGCTACAAACAGTTGAATACAAAAGAAAATAATTGCCGGAATCGAAAAATTTTTATAACAACAATTTTTATCATTTATTTTGCGAATAAACATGAAATCAATTTTTTACACACTAATATCATTCTTCTTTTTGGCATCTTGTGTTAATCATCAGAAGCCGGAAGCAAGCCGTGTGAATTTTAGGATAGACACATCTCTGATTCATTATTTTTCGGACAGCATTCCTTGTTTTGTCGATCAAATACAGCTCGATAGCATATTGGAAAATCTTTCAGCTAACAACAATTTTTTGTTTATCGATATGTATCCTGTTATGGATACCTTGCCCGAAATTTCGGCAGATACATTTATTTTGGCTGTCCGGTTGGAAAAACTGGGATTTGTACAAACCGGCGGCGGAAATGGAAATTGGGAACATGGTCCGCGTTTTCGTTATCGCGAATATGAAAACGACAGTCTACATTGCCGTATTTACAAAGCTTATCTCTATCACGAGGCAGACAAAGATAGTTGCTATAATTTGCTTGCCTACGAACAAATCGAATGCAGGAAAAAGGAAATGAAATAAATAAAGGTTAAAAAAACCGACTATAAAGAATGTAACAGTCGGTTTTTCATCTAAATACAACAGCAAATTCTTATTTAAACACCAATTTTCTACTTTCTATAGGTTGGTGCGTTTTTTCTTGTAATTGTCCTGTTGGTATACCAAAAGGCATTTGAGCAATCAATTTCCAATCTTTATCTAAATCCCATTCTTTGGCCACAGCATCATCAATCAAAGGTGTATAGTGTTGAAGGGAAGCACCAAAACCAAGATCTTCCAACATTGACCAAACTACCAGTTG
>JAVBMM010000109.1:0-13527 GCA_031552425.1 Bacteroidales bacterium
TAAAGATCAATTGACGATTTCCGGAGACGTTAGATTCCCTGATTTGATTCAGGTTCAAGGAAATTCTATCAATGACAAATTATCCAAGTTCAAAAGCTCCAATCGTGCTCTATTGGAAGAAAAAGACAATTACATACTCCAACAAGTAAAATCTGTTAAAGACACTTTGGTTGGAAGTGCAAATGAAACAAATTATCTTGCAAGAATTTCCAATATAGAACACCAATTAAAAGAAAAAGCATTGGAATTTATCCAATCAAACCCCGATGAACCTGCAAGCGTGGTACTCCTCCGAGATTATTTAGTAGAAGGGAATGATGCCAATAAAATACAAAATTATTTGTCTTTAGTTACATCTCCTGCTACTGAAACTTTGATATACAAACAATTAGATATCTTATACCATAAAATAAAACAAACTTCTATCGGATCATACGCTCCTGATTTTAGTATCGTCGATATTAATAACGACACTGTCAGTTTATCTGATTTCAAGGGAGAATATTTACTTTTGACATTTGCGGCTTCCTGGTGTGATATATGCAGAAAAGATAATAAAGAGTTGGTAGAAGTTTACAAAAAATTCCATTCCAAAGGATTACAAATGTTTACGGTTTCTTTTGATGAAAGTAAATCAGATTGGGGAAAAGCAGCAAAAGAAGATAAAATCACTTGGAGTCAGGCAATCGACACCCAAGGGTGGGGAGCAGAAATGCTTGACAGATATAATATCACAACTATTCCAGCAAATTTTTTGATCAATAAAACAGGTCTTATTATTGACAAAGATTTATACGGGGAGGAACTAAAAAGAGTATTGAATGAAAAGCTGAAATAGAAGGTCCGAACGAGCTTTAAAGAATAAAATAATAACCAATTTAACTGTGAAATTTTTATGTTACAAAAAACGTATGCTGCAGCTCTGCACGGCATTCATGCAACCATTATTACCATTGAGGTAAACTTTTCCAAAGGAGTAGGATTTTATTTAGTAGGACTTCCTGATGTAAGTGTTAAAGAAGCTCACGAAAGAATCCGTTCCGCACTAAAAGTCAACCAATATAAATTTCCTTCCGGAAGCATTCTGATTAATATGGCTCCCGCAGATATCAAAAAAGAAGGTTCTGCTTATGATTTGCCATTGGCAATTGGTATTTTAGGAGCTGCAGAAATGATAAGCTCCGATGAAATCGGGAAATTTATGATGATGGGAGAGCTTTCTTTAGATGGCACTCTACAACCTATCCGAGGAGTTTTACCTATCGCTGTTAAAGCTCGGGAAGCAGGATTCAAAGGAATTATCCTACCACAAAAAAATGCAAAAGAAGCTGCTGTAGTAGATGGACTTGAAGTGTATGGTGTGGAAAATATTTCCGATGTAATCGGGTTCTTTAAACAAAACAAATGTTTATCTCCAACAAAAGTTGATACTCGAAATGAGTTTTATCATAATCAATCAACCTTCCCCTTTGATTTTGCAGATGTAAAAGGACAGGAAAGTGTTAAAAGAGCGATGGAAGTCGCTTGCAGCGGTGGGCACAATTTAATATTAGTCGGACCTCCCGGAGCAGGAAAATCAATGTTAGCCAAAAGGATTCCGTCTATCTTACCTCCTCTAAATTTGGATGAAAGTCTTGAAACAACAAAGATTCATTCCGTTGCCGGAAAAATAAATAATCATACTTCCTTAATTTCTGTGCGTCCCTTCAGAAGTCCTCACCACTCTATTTCTATGGCAGCCATGGTAGGAGGAGGTTCTTACCCTCAACCGGGAGAAATCAGTTTAGCTCATAATGGAGTATTATTTCTTGATGAAATAGCAGAATTTTCCCGATCAGTATTAGAGGTGATGCGTCAACCGTTGGAAGACAGGGAGATTGTTCTTTCACGGGCAAAATTCAGCATTCAATATCCTGCAAGTTTTATGCTTATCGCTTCCATGAACCCTTGTCCCTGTGGATTTCATAATCATCCGGACAGGGATTGTGTATGTAATCCTGGGCAAGTTCAAAAATACCTGAATCGTATTTCAGGACCATTATTAGATCGAATAGATATTCAAGTGGAAATTGTTCCTGTCCCCTTCGATAAAATATCAGATGTCCGCCCTGCGGAATCCAGCATTGAAATAAGGAAACGAGTCATGCAAGCAAGATCAATTCAAGAGCAACGTTTTTCCGATGAAACCGGAATTTTTTGTAATGCACAGATGCATCCACGGATATTGCAAAAATATGCTCAACCAGATGCTGCGGGTCTGGCTTTATTGAAAAATGCCATGCAACGCCTTAATCTTTCAGCGCGTGCATATGACCGTATTTTACGTGTAGCACGAACTATTGCAGATCTAGACGGAGAAAAACATGTATTATCCAAACATTTGGGAGAAGCTATCAGTTACCGGAGTCTGGATCGGGAGAGTTGGGTGAAATAACGTTTTTCTTCAATAATTTTCTTTGAGATTTTTCAGGATTTCTTTTTCCTGCAAAAATCTCATATTTCCGAAATTCACAATCCAAAGCGCCATTCTTCAATTTAAATTTAAGAGATGGTCTCAAACCTATTTTATCAAAACAGTCTTCTCTATAAGAAAGTATCCATGCATCATATCCAATAAAAACATGTTTCAACCTTTCTCCTATTTTTTCATAAAGGCTGAAAAGGTCATTACTTCCAATTCGTTCTCCATACGGAGGATTGGTTATTAAAATTCCATTCTCCGGAGCTTCTTTATATTGCTGTATAGACTTCGTTTCTAATTCAATATATTGAGATAATCCTGCATTTTTAATGTTTTTTCGAGCGATTTCAATAGCCGCGGGAGAAATATCGGAGCCATAAATTTTGTGTTCGAATTTTTTCTCTTTACTATCATCATTATATATTTCCTCAAAAAGTCCGGCATTAAAATCAGGCCATTTTTCAAAAGCAAAGCTCTCCCGGTAAATTCCCGGAGGAATATTCAGGGCTATCATTCCTGCTTCTATTAATAATGTTCCTGAACCACACATCGGATCGATAAAATCACATTCTCCCTTCCACTTTGTTTTCAATATCATTCCTGCAGCAAGCACTTCATTGAGGGGCGCTTCTGTTTGCTCTAACTTATATCCTCTTTTATGCAAAGATTCTCCAGAACTATCTAAAGCAATCGTACAATCGTTGTGAGAAATATGGAGATGCAACTGTAAGTCAGGGTTATTTACACGTACCGAAGGACGTTCTTTCCCTTTTTCAGTAAAATAATCTACAATAGCATCTTTTGTTTTGTAAGCCACAAATTTGGAATGGGTAAAAGTTTCCGAATGAACTACAGATTCAATGGCAAAAGTTGTTTTGGAAGTTAAAAATGCATCCCAGTCTATTCGTTTTATCTGTTCATAAACTTCATCAGCATCTTTAGCTTTGAAAGTTTTGATAGGTTTAAGAATACGTAATGCCGTACGACAATGTATATTTGCCCGGTAAAGTATGCCAAGGTCTCCTTCAAAAGAAACCATTCTTCTTCCGATTTGTACATCATTTGCTCCTAACTCAATCAATTCTTTGGCTAATACGTCTTCCAAACCGTACATTGTTTTCGCCACCATTTCAAAATTCTGTCCCATAATATTTATTTACGTGGCACCCCAAATATTTTACAAGTTATTTTTTGTATCTCCACTTTCCATACTTTTACATTAAGCACAGCAGGCTTAGAAAATTCGAACTTTTTATCGGAATAATGTTTCATGATGATATTAAGCGCTTCTACTTTTTTATCATAATCTTCTTCATATTCCACTTTTCCCCAAGCGATTACGCTTTTAGACCTCATACTATAACTACAGGCCACATCCGGATGCTGAAAAACCAGGTTATGTTCTATACTGAATGCCACACAAATATGGTTATTCCGTTTCAAAATGTCGATATTTGAACCCTCTTGCCCGGAATGTAAAAAAATGGTATTACCATCATATCCGAAATTCATGGGTAAAACATAAGGAATACCATCTGTATCAGCTAAACCAATGTAACAAACTTTACATTTGGAAATAATTTCATCCATTTGTTGCCTATCTGTAATGACGAGTGTTCCCATTTTAAATTTTTATTAAAGTTCCCCTACCCAATCGTATTTCCGATGCCTCGGTGATAATGACTTCTTTTACACCACACTTAATGGAATCAAAAGCATTTTCCAGTTTAGGAATCATTCCTCCCTGGATAATTCCTTCTTCTATGTATTGTTTAAACAAATCGGGAGTAATTTCCGGAATGACACTATTATCATCGTTTTCATCAAGTAAAACGCCTTTCTTTTCGAAACAATAAATCAGCTGAACGTCAAAAAAACCGGCCAATGCTTTTGCGGTTTCTCCGGCAATGGTATCTGCATTCGTATTAAGCATATTTCCCTTACCGTCATGTGTCAACGGAGCCATTACAGGAACTACTCCATTATGAATCAAATCGGCCAAAATTTTTCCATTTACCTGTTCCACATCTCCCACAAAACCATAATCAATTTCTTTAACCGGGCGTTTCACAGAAAGAATTGTATTCATGTCCGCACCGGTCAATCCAAGTGCATCTATACCTACAGCTTGTAATCTAGCCACAATATTTTTATTCACTAACCCTCCGTAAACCATGGTAACTATCTGTAACATATCAGAATCGGTTATTCTTCTTCCGTTGACCATTTTATTTTCCAAGCCTAACCTTTCTGCTAATTTGGTAGCAGAACGTCCTCCTCCATGTACAAGCATTTTAGCTCCGGCTATCGCCGAAAAATCTGTCAACAAACGATCCAAAGAGTCAGGATCTTCAACGATCTTTCCTCCTACTTTGACAATTACTAATTTATCCATTTTGCTTTTTTGGACAAAGGTACGAATTAATTTTCCACAGTTACGAAGCCTTTAAAAAATAAGTGGAATTAAAGTTAGAGTCGTAAGATCCTAACATAAAAATATTTAAATTCCACCTATGAGTATCATCTGTTCATAGAAAACAATTACCTTAGCGAAACAAATAATATTCAATATGAGACATTTAATTGTAAGTTTATTAGTATTGTTGGTTTTGCCGGCATGCAAGCAAGAACAAAAAAACACATTGGAAATGGAAGCAAAAAGTACAAAAAGTGTAGTGGTGGAAAACATCATGAACCGTCGCAGTGTTCGTTCTTATCAAAAAGAACAAATCAAAGATGAGGAGTTAGACCAAATCATTACTTGTGCCATCAATGCTCCAAGTGCATTGAACAAACAATCTTGGGAAATTCGCGTGATTCAAAATCCAGAAATACTTAAAAATATTAATGATGGGTTTATTGCATACGCCAAAGATAAAAAATTAGCCGGAAGTGCTTCTCGTGCGCAAGAATCTGGATTCAGTGTATTTCATGGAGCTCCTACTTTAATTATAGTAGCAAACGACCAAAACAATGCATATAGTCAAGTAGATTGTGGATTATTAGGACAAAATATTCTTCTTTCCGCTGAATCTATGGATATCGGCACTTGCGTTGTGGGAAGTGCTATCGCGTTCCTGAATACTCCTGAAGCAAAAAGCATTATAAAGCAACTTAATTTTCCGGAAGGATACAAACCTCTATATACGATTGCGGTAGGATACAAAAACGAACGCCCGGAAGCTAAACCGAGAATTCAGGAAAAAGTACAAATAATTAAATAAGTTAGAGTCGCTACGGGACCGTGAGACTCTTTCGAGCTGAGGTTGCTTCGCAACTTTGTAAACACTTCATTTATATGTTAACAGTGAATGGAAAGTGTTTTAGGTACTGCATTTGAAACTGTATGTGTCAAATATAAACTAAAAGGGAGCAGCATTACCACTCCCCTTTAGTTTTTGATTTAACTTACTTGAGAATACTGAGTATTCTCAATATCTAAAGTAGATTTCAACTTTAAATTAAAAAGCACGAATAGCACGAACGCTATAGAGTCTGTCTTTATCGTTTTCGATACCTCCGTCACTGTAACGATTGCCATTAGTAAAATTCTGATACCACGCACTATTGTCATTATACTCAGAAGAACTCCAATAATAATAACCAGAAAAGCCTCCTATAGCCCCTCTGTTTCGGAAAAGAATATCTAATTCATAAAGGCTAGGTAAATACCAATCATCATACTCTTCTATTACTAAATCAGAGTCATCATGCACTTCTATTACTAAATCAGAACAAAGCTTAGCTGCATAATCACCCTCTCCTTGAGCCAATACTATATCATCAGTATTAGCCCGTCCTGTTCCAATAATAATTCCGGTAGCCCCAGTAACAACATAACTTCCATTACTCCATTTTATGCCAGCACTTTGATCTTCAGGAGCAGCTATCAATCCATGCTTCCCTGTGGCATCTACATAAGCAATAATACCTCCTTGATAAGCTTGACCAACTTGTAATCCTCCTCCTTCATCATCATCATCACATCCCATCGCAAAGAATAGACTCAAAACCAATACAGTTTGCATCAAAAACAAATAAGTTTTTTTCATAATATAAATTATTTTCGCTTTAAGTCCCAAACAAGCGGTTGTTTAAATACAAAAGCGAGGGACTTTAACATTATTCGCATCTGATATCTTAGAACGCTTATCCCAAATAAACAAATTTGTACCAATTAAAATGACACAAAATGGTATTGTATAAATTCAGATACAAGAATAAAAGTTAACGCTTTTTCTCAATATATCAAATTAATTTTGTCTATTTATTAAATTATGAACAGTACAAATGCCCTATATTAGACGAAATTTACTTGCTCTCTCCTACAAGATTCTACCATTCACAATTTTCTAATAATTGTTTGAATGGCAAATATATATATTATAATAATTTTTTCAAAGATTTTGTGAATAAAATCTTTATGAATTATCCTTAGGTTTCATCTAAAAGTTATAACAAACAAGGGGAACGTAATATTATGGATTAAATTGTACTAGAAAGTTTTCCATTTGTTTTCTTAAAGTAGCTCTGGAACCGGTAAAATGATTGACAAGAATGGCAAATGCGTAGGTTTTTCCATTTTTGTTGATATATCCTGCGTATGATTGTACATTTGATATGCTTCCACTTTTTATGCGTGCTTTACTTTCCAAGTCTGTTCCTTTTAAAAAGTTTCTGACAGTTCCTTCTTTCCCTGTTAAAGGAAGGGATTGGTAAAAGACATCAGCATATTTACTTCGTCTTTTCATATATACAAGTATATCTGTCAGTATAGAAACAGAAACGGCATTGGCATTAGATAATCCTGAACCATCATATTGATATAGCCCTTGGGTATCTATTCCTTTTTGCTGCCAATATTTTTTAATTGTTTCAGTTGCAAGAGAAGGAGTATACCCAGGCATAGCTTTATTTTCTTTCCCAATTTTATAAAAAAGATGTTCGGCAAAATGATTATTGCTCCGAAAGTTTGTTACTTCTATGATTTCTTTCAATGATTTTCCATTATGAACATATATTTTCTTCAATTGTGATGGAATTTCTTTCTTTTTTAATCGGATGGTAGTAAAATTTCCATATATCTTTATTCCATTTTTCAGAAGATTTTCAGATAATGTTTGTGCCAACAGCAATCCCGGATCAGGAATATCTCCTTTAATGAAGAAAGAACTTTTATTGGCAGGAACAGTTCCGTAAATTTTCCTGTCAGGAGCAAACGGTATTCCTCTGATATATGCACTATCTGAAGAATTAGAGGCCACTTTCAAATAATTCTCAAAAGTCATCCCTTTTATTTCAGGATCTGTATATAACACCAATGGAGTAGTTTGACTTGCTCCTGATTTTAAAAATAATTTGTAAGTGTTATCAAAAAGACTGATTCCGAATGTCCCGGATGCATAGTAATTTCCAATATCTCCCCATGTCCAACGGTCGGAAATGCCTTCATATCCATATAGATTATCTACAACAATTATATCTCCAGCTATAGATTTAATTCCTATCCTTTTTAATGTATCTGACCATTCTTTAAAGAATTTTTCTTTAGATTCTTCAAAAAACGAAGATCCGAGGGTTGGATCTCCTGAACCTATTATCCATAGGTTTCCTTGTAACATCCCTTGTGTATCTATAATGCTATCATGAGAAATTGTAGTTGTAAAACGATACTCAGGGCCCAATAGCTCCAATGCTGTGGCTGTAGTAATCATTTTCAAAGTGGATGCGGGAGAAAGCGTTAAATTTTCATTGTATGCACAAACTGCCTTGGAAGTTTCGACCTCTGTAATTTTTATTCCTACGCCAGCATATTTAAGTGAAGGCGATTTAAGGAAATTATTTAATGCAGAAGGTGTTTGAGCATATAATTCCGATATTCCGCCAGAAAAAACGCATATAAAAAACCCTCCCAAAAGAAGTTTCTTTGAGAGGATTTTAATATGTTCTAGTTTATTCAAATTCACATTATAGTTATTTTAGATTATTTCGCCAGGTTAACCAACGCAGCTAAATCCATTGATATTTTGAAAGTAAAATTGGGTCCAGGTAGACTTGCTGTTGCTTCTCCATTAACAGAAACATCAAGTGATTGATAAATGAACAAGTTTGTCAACATAGTCTGTGCATATGAAGTCAATTTTGAAGATGAATATGGATTTACTAAAATAGTTGTACATTCAGCTTCATTTAATACCAACACTTTTGGATCTGCATTAGGGATAGCATATGATACAGTAACATTCTTAATACTGACAAGATCTGAAGAACTAAATGCAGCCAATACATTCTTCACAGAAGCCTCCATATTATCTCCCATGTATTGAGATAATTGACTAATATCTGACATTGTTACTGTTTGTGAACCATAAAAACTAATATTATATACAATATCAGTAGTTCCCCTTAATTGATTAGTGGCCATTAATAGAGGAGCATCTTCTTCACCCGTACATGCTACATCAATTTCATATCCGGAAATATCAACAGTAACAGTGGACGCATCTTCAGAGCAACCAAAGAATAAAGCAACACAGGTCATACAAAGTAATGACAAAGTAAGTTTCAGATGTTTCATGATTTTAAATATTAAGTTGGTGATTGATTAATGAACAAAACAAAGATATATAAAAAATAATAAAAAGAAATAATTTTTCTTGTTTTTTCATTAAACAATTAGTTACTGTAAATTTCTTTTACCAATCTAGCACATTTTCCCCATTTATCTATTATAAACATGACGTACCGGATATCTACACTGATTGTTTTTTGAATCTCAGGTTCATACATAATATCACTTGTCATTGCTTCCCAATTCCCATCAAATGCCAATCCAATTAAACGTCCTTTTGCATCGAGAACCGGGCTTCCGGAATTACCTCCCGTGATATCATTATCAGAAATAAAACAGAGATTCATGTTTCCTGCTTCATTTTCATATGGAACAAAATTCTTTGAACGGAATAAATCCATTATTTCAGCTTGTATATGAAATTCCGGATCATCTTTTTTGTATTTTTCAAAGATTCCTTGGGTAGTTGAATAATAATCATACCAAATAGCATCTGCAGGAGGATATCCTCCCACTTTTCCGTAGCTTAAACGCATAGTAAAGTTTGCATCAGGAGATAATTTTTTTGGATATTTCATTTCTTGCAATCCTGCCATAAATAAACGTTTCCCTTGGGCAATATCATTCATGTGACTTGTAGCATCAGCAATTATATCAAAATACGACATCTGACAAGACATGGCCAATTGATAGACAGGATCCTTCCCTATTCTTTCAAATTTTTCTTTGCTCGTCAACAATTGAGATAATTTATCAGGATATGGAATTATTGATTCTTTAAATAATTTAGTCACATATTTATCATAGTTATTCTTATATTTTTTATCGATTTCATCGAAAACATCGGGCAAATATTTAGCAGGAATATTCTTTCTTGCCAAATGCATCATTTCCACCAAAACTTTTTGATCTAATGCAGGAGAATAGTTTTTATACGGGACTAAAACAGTTTGAATGTGACCATCTTGCTTTTCCGGATCATACTCCGGCACAAAATGACTTAGGTCAATTGCCAAACTAATGATTTCTGCGCCATTCAATAACGTTTCCGAAAGATATGTGAGAGCACGTTGTTGTTCTTCGATTGCTTCATATCCTTTGTCAATCAAAGGTAAGGATTTTCCATAAATTTCGTTTTTATTGGGATTTTTTGCTATCCAATTCTCAAATTCTTTTTCCAACATTTCTCTTTTTTCAAGGATATTCAAGCGTTTTATTCCTTGATTCATTCCTATGGAATATTTCCAATAATTGGAACTCTGGGCATATTTGGATGCATATTTAATTTCAATAGCTTCATTTTCCTTCATCGCTTTATCCCAGATAGCTTGTTTTATTCCTCTTACTTGAATTCTGGGCTCGTTATCCTCCTCGATTCGTTGTAATATTCCTCTTGAAGAAAGATAACGATCCGTCCTTCCGGGATATCCTATCACCATTGCATAATCATTTTCCTTGTATCCATCGATAGATACAGGAACAAAATAGCGAGGAGAATAAGGGATATTTTCAGCGTTGAAATCGGCAGGTTTATTGTTTTTTCCGGCATAAACGCGAAATACACAAAAATCTCCGGTATGCCGTGGCCAAACCCAATTATCAGTATCTCCCCCGAATTTACCAATAGAAGATGGTGGAGCAAATACCAAACGGACATCCGTGTAGTTCTCATAAATATGTAAAAAATAAGCGTTTCCATCGAAATAAGAAGCTACTTCTGCTTGAATAAAAGGATTATTGAAATTTACCGAATCTTGAATCAGAAAAATTAATGAATCGATGGTTAAAGAACGCTTGTTTTCATCGGAAATTTCTTGAACAGAAGATAAGATTCTTGCGGTTACTTCTTCGGAATAAATCAAATATGAAATATACAAACCTGGTATAGGAATTTCTTCTTCGATAGTTTGTGAAACAAATCCGTTTTTCAAATAATTATTTTCAATGGAACTTTGGGATTGAATCGCATCATATCCACAATGATGATTGGTCAATATCAATCCTTGATTGGAAACCATAACACCGGAACATCCTCCGTTAAACTGAACTACTGCATCTTTGATGGAGGGATTCTCTGTATCATATATTTGATTAAGAGAAATGGACATTCCCATGGCTTTCATTTTTTGCCAATCCGTTGAATCCAACTTGTTTATTATCCACATGCCTTCTGCAGCTAATAACACACCAGAGTAAAAGGTGATGATTATAAAGAGTAGTATCTTTTTTATTTCCATTATTTTAAAACCATTTTCCTACATACGGAATTTCTTTCAAGTGTATATCACGTTTTAATATTACTCCTAAATAGATGAATAACAGAAAAGTTCTAAATAACAATCTAATGACTAAGTTTTCTATTTGTACCTGGACACTGATATAGTATAAAAAAGTACACAAGCCAAAATAGATGAAAAAAGAACGCAGATCGTAATCTATTTTATATTGCTTTTGCCCCACAAAATAGGATAATAACATGATTAATAGATTTCCAAAAAACGATGCCCAAGCACATGCTAAATACCCAAATTCCGGGATGAAAAGGACATTTATTGTAACAATAAAAACACATCCAATAACAGAAAATATGGCTCCCCAATATGTTTTATCGGTTAACTTATACCAAAGGGAAAGATTGAAATAGATTCCGAAGAACAATTCTCCCATCATAACAATTGGTACAACAGGAAGTCCTTCATAATAAGTTTCTTTGACAAAATATTTCAATATATCCATATAAAACGACACTCCAAGAAAAATCAATAATCCGAAAATAACGAAGTATTTCATTACCTCAGAATATGCTTTTTTATTGTCTTTCGATGAATTTTTAGAAAAGATAAACGGTTCATAGGCATAACGAAAAGCTTGAGTAAACATGACCATTACTACTGCAATTTTGAAACAGGCTCCGTAAATACCTAATTGATCATAAGCTCCGTTTTCATCGGGATAAACCAAGGGGAAAATTATTTTATCTACCGTTTGGTTCAATATTCCGGCAATTCCTAATATAAGTAAGGGAAGAGAATATTTCAGCATTTTTTGCATTAAACTCTTATCAAATCGATATTTGAATCCTAATAATTCAGGCAATAAACAACAGGTTTGAATAAAAGTAGCAATCAGATTTGAGACTAAAATATACCCTACTTGAAAATTCGGATTATAAAACCAATCGATGAAACCGGGATTTTTTTCGTATATAGCAGGACAAATTACCAAAAAGAATACGCAAAATATGATATATAAAATGATAAAAAGCATTTTCAGTGCAGCAAATCTTATCGGGCGTTGCTTATATCTCAAATATGCAAAAGGAATACAACTGAATGCATCCATGCATAAAACCAGGATCATCAAAAGGATATAAATCTCAGGGATCTGATTACTGATTAAATGGGTAAGTGGCCGAAGAAAGATGATGGACAATAATAAAAAAATTAGAACTACAAATCCAACGCCCATTAATGTAGTAGAATAAACAAGAGTCGGATTATATTCTTCTTTTCTATTTGCAAAGCGGAAAAATCCCGTTTCCATCCCAAAAGTCAGGATCACAATGGCTAATGCGACATAGGCATATAAGTTTGTAATAATACCATATTCTCCGGTTGTAGCAAGAGTATATGTAAAAAGTGGAGTGAGTAGCCAATTAAGGGTTTTTCCCAAAATACTGCTGATTCCATAAATGGCAGTATCTTTTGCCAATGATTTTATTTCGCCCATATAAATGAATTAAAACAAATATCCTTGCTGCCCTTCTCTACTTCTTCCCAGATGACTGTATGCAAGAGTTGTAGCTTCCCTTCCCCGAGGCGTCCGTTTTAAAAAACCTTCTTTGATAAGAAAAGGTTCGTAAACTTCTTCGATGGTTCCAGAGTCTTCCCCTAAAGCAGTAGCAATAGTAGTGAGTCCTACAGGCCCTCCGGAAAATTTATCGATGATAGTACAAAGTATTTTATTATCGATTTCATCTAATCCATATTTATCAATATTGAGTGCTTCCAAAGATGAACATGCGATACTTTTGCCGATTTCACCGTTACCTTTTACTTGAGCAAAATCTCTGACACGCCTCAAAAGAGCATTAGCTATACGAGGAGTTCCCCGGCTTCTGGAAGCAATTTCCTCAGCCGCACTATCTGTACAAGGAACATTCAATATATTTGCAGAACGTTTGATGATATTCGCCAAAGTATCGGAATCATAATATTCCAAGTGCATATTGATCCCGAAACGAGCACGTAAAGGAGATGTCAATAAACCGCTCCGGGTAGTGGCTCCGACTAATGTAAAAGGGGATAATTCTATTTGAATGGAACGGGCGCTGGGGCCTTTATCTATCATAATATCGATCCGATAATCTTCCATGGCAGAATAAAGATATTCTTCCACAACCGGACTCAAGCGATGAATTTCATCGATGAAAAGGACATCATTTGGTTCTAAAGAAGTTAAAACTCCGGCTAAATCACCGGGTTTATCCAATACC
>JAVBMM010000106.1:0-8876 GCA_031552425.1 Bacteroidales bacterium
GTTACTTGAAGCCGGTGCTCTTTTCAAAGGTTCTATGAAGAAAAAGATCATGGAAAATGTAGATATCATATCTAATCTGGATATGTTTACCCCTTATAATGAATATTTTGGAAATGTAGACACCAACTGGGAAATATTAGCCAGTTTTAAAATCAATAAATTATTAACCGCTACATTAAATACAACTTTAAGATACTACGATAGAGAACATTACATCAACGATAAAGGAATCGACGAAGGACCTAAAATTCAATTCAAAGAAATTTTTGGCTTAGGAATTGCATACAGATTCTAAAATTATTTTACCTTTGTGCTAAACTTGGCTTAATTTTTTAAAAAAAATCTTAAGCTGCAATTATTTAAATTTTAACTCTTTTTTATTTTATGAAAAAAATTGTATTATGCTGTTTATCAGTAGTAATTTGTTTGGGTGCGAGCGCACAATTTGGAAAAATCAAAATTGACACAAAGAAATTAGGTAAAGCAGCAGAACATGCTCTAAACGCAGCTACGCTCACTGACGCTGAAGTTGCACAAATGTGTCAAGAGTACATCACTTGGAGTGATGCTAATAACCCTGTTTGTGAAGTAACTTCCAAAGACAAAGCCCAAAAGGCTTATGCCACCCGTCTTGAAAAACTTATCAAAAATCACAAAAATGAAGATGGTATGACCCTAGATATCAAAGTATATTATGTGGTCGAACAAAATGCATTTGCTTGTGCTAACGGAAGTATCAGGGTATTTGCAGGCTTAATGGATATGCTTACCGATGGAGAATTATTAGGTGTTATCGGACACGAGATGGGACACATCAAAAATGGTGACTTGAAAGACGCATGGAAACAAGCATATAAAATCATGGCTGCCAAAGAAGCTATCGGTTCTACCGGTTCAGGTGCCGCTAAATTGACAGATGGTCAATACGGAAAATTGGGTGAATCTCTTTTGAATGCTCAATATTCTCAAAAACAAGAATATGCTGCAGACGATTATGGTTATGATTTCTTGAAAAGAAACAACTACAATCCTAAAGACATGGCTTCTGCATTACGTAAAATTCAAGCTTTACAAGACGGTGCTCAAGGAAAAATCAATGCTTTATTTTCCAGCCATCCAGACAGCGGAAAACGTGCTGAAAGATTAGAAAAAAGATAAAATACATCTGAAAAGAGGGTATGTCTTGAAAATTTGATATATCCTCTTTTTCTTTCCTACCATTAATTTCAATTATATTCACATTTAAAGTAGAATCATTCTTAAGAGAATATTATTAGAAAAAAGACAGTTAAAATAAGGTTTCTCTAATAATTTCTCCAACAGTAGGATGTGGAAAAATCATACTCTCTAATTGTTTCCTATTCATTCTTTGGGATACAGCGATTTCTGCAGTAATGATAATTTCCGATGCAGGATTTCCTAACATGTGAACTCCAAGTACGGTATTTTCTTTTGACAACAAGATTTTACATAATCCTGTTCCTTGTTCATTTTCAGCTACAAATCTTCCCGAAAAAGACATAGGAAGTTTTTTAACTACATAAGGAATGTTTTCGATAATAAGTTGTTCTTCAGTATATCCAACCCCGGCAACCTCCGGATTGGTATAAACAACTGCGGGAATAGATCGGTATTCCATCCTATTATCTAATTTTTTCAAAATATGATCAACAGCTATTTCTGCTTCCCGGACAGCAGTATGAGCAAGCATTGAAAACCCTGTTACATCTCCACAAGCGTAAACATTCTCTCGAGAAGTCTGCATAAATTGATTCACTTTCAATCCATTTCTATATTTCTCAAGTGAAAGATTTTCCAAACCGCTTCCGGATATAAGAGGCTTACGCCCAACACTCAACAATATTTTATCGGGAGTTAATTGAAAACTCTCTCCTTCTTTTTCAATATTGATTTTTCTACCTTCGATAGCAATAACTTTTGCACTTAAATGGAAATCGACTCCTCGTTTAGCATATTCATTTCTCAACATGGAAGCAATCTCCTTATCCATGCCTCCCAGAATCTCATCTTGCATTTCGACTACAGCAACCTCTACTCCCATTGTATTGAAAATAGATGCAAATTCCATCCCAATAACTCCTCCTCCGATAATACATAAGGAAACCGGAAGTTCTTTCAAATCCAATGCTGTTGTACTCGTTAAATAATCAGCATCAGCAAGCCCCTGAATAGGAGGAATAACTCCTTCTGATCCCGTACATATCAAAAGATTTTTACATGAGAATGCAGTATCTTCACACTTAATAGAAATATATTCGTTTTCACTTGGTAAAATAAATGCTTCTCCAACAACGATTTCCACTCCAGATTCTTGTAACCGCATCCGGATTCCTGCAGAAAGTTTTCTGATAATTTTATTTTTCCTCGAAATAATTTTATGTAAATCAACAGATATATTATCACATATAATTCCATATTTCGATGATTCTCTTACAGTTTGTAAGACCTTGGCAGAATAAAGTATTGTTTTGGTTGGGACACAACCTTCATTTAAGCAAATTCCTCCCAAACCTTTTTTTTCAAAAAGAATCGTTTTTAATCCGCTTTTGGCAGCTTTTTCTGCAGCAGTATAACCTCCCGGACCTCCACCGATAATAGCAACATCGTATACCATAGAGAATTAAAATTTATCAGATTTTTATTAAATAATTTGTATTCCCTGCTCTTTACAAATTTTTAATGCTACGTCTTTCAGTTTATATTTTTGTATTTTTCCACTTCCTGTCATTGGGAATGCATCTATAAAGAAAACATATTTAGGTATTTTATGACGAGCTATTTGTCCACGGCAAAAAGATTGTACGTCCTCAGCTGTCATATCTACCCCATCTTTTAATATGATAAAAGCTCCAACTTCTTCTCCATATTTTTCCGAAGGGATCGCTGCAACTTGAATGTCTTGTATTCCTTCCATGTGATATAAAAATTCTTCTATTTCACGAGGGTAGATATTTTCCCCTCCCCGAATAATCATATCCTTGATACGGCCGGTTATACGATAATATCCTTTCTCATCTTTTATTCCCAAATCTCCAGAATGTAACCATCCGTCTTTATCAATAACTTCAGCTGTAGCTTGTGGATTTTTATAATATCCTTTCATCACAAGATATCCCCGACAACAAATTTCTCCCTGTACTCCCGGAGGACATTCTTTTCCGGTTTCAGGATTGACTACTTTTACTTCTGTAAACGGATATTCTTTTCCGACAGTAGTACATCTTTCTTCAAAAGGATCTTCAATAACGGAATGGGTCATCCCTGGAGATGATTCTGTAAGCCCATATACACTTGTGATGTGTGTAACATGTAATTTATTGGTTACTTTGCGCATCAATTCGATGGGACAAAGAGCCCCTGCCATGATACCTGTTCGAAGAGAAGTTACATCAAACATATCAAACATCGGATGGTTTAACTCTGCTATAAACATAGTCGGAACCCCATATAAAGCCGTACATCTTTCTTTGTGTATCGATGCAAGAACAAGCAATGGATCAAAACGTTCAACCATTACCTGAGTACAGCCATGTGTAAGTACGTTCATAGAAGCCAATGTTACACCAAAACAATGGAACAATGGGACACAACAACACAATTTATCATCTTGTGTAAAATGCATTCCTTCTCCGGTAAAATAACCATTATTAACGATATTATAATGAGTGAGCATTACCCCTTTAGGAAAGCCTGTTGTCCCAGAAGTATATTGCATATTCACCACATCATAACAATTGAAAGTTTTTTTCCTTTCTTCCAATGTTTTATCATCAATATTTTGTCCAAGTAGCAATAATTCCGGAGTATTGTACATCCCACGAAACTTTTCTTGTCCGATAAAAACAACATTTTTCAGGGATTTAAAACGTTCGCTTTTCAGATGTCCTCGTTGGCATTCTTTTAACTCCGGAAGCATTTCATAAGTCATATCCACATAACTTCCATCGAACACTCCTTCTGTAATACAAAGTGTGTGGATATCAGCATTTTCCACCAGGTATTCCAACTCGTGTTGTTTATAATTGGTATTTACAGTTACAGCCACAGCTCCTATTTTTGCAGAAGCATATAAAAAGGTCAACCAATCAGGAACATTTGTTGCCCAAATACCTATATGCATTCCTTTTTGAACTCCTATTGCCATAAGGCCTTTTGCCATGTTATTCACACGGTTATTGAATTCTTTCCAAGTAAAACGCAAATTTCTATCTGAATAAACAAGATACTCTTTATCGGGAGTTTTTTCCGCCCAATATTCCAGATAATCACCGACCGTTTTTTCGGACAATTTCAATTGCATATGAGATTCTATAATTTCTTTGGATAATATTAAATAGGAGTATATACCACTGCCAATATTTTTGCTCCTTTTTCATCAGCAGCATGTACATGATGAGCAATGATAGAGTCATAATAAATACTGTCTCCTTCTTCCAATATGTACATATTTTTTCCGTAATTGATTTCTACCACTCCGGAAAGACAGAAAATAAATTCTTCACCTTCATGTGTGGAGAGGACAAAATCTGCACCTTCTTTAACCGGTTCAATATCTATAATAAACGGCTCCATGTGTCTTCCAGATTTTGCTTTGGAAAGAGAAAAATACTCCATGTGACGATGTCCTTCAGTAGAATTATTACTGAAACTAATTCCTGCATCTCGTTCATTTTTACGAGAAATCACAGGTCCCAATTCATCTTGATCATCTAGAAAAGTACCCAATCTGCAACCGAGTACACGAGCTATTTTGATAAGTGGAGCAAGGGAAGGAAAGTATGTATTTTGCTCAATATTAATTATTTGCTGTATAGCTAAACCTGTTCTTTCAGCAACATCTTCTAAAGAAATATTTTTTGATTCCCGTATTGCCTTTATTTTTTCTCCAACAATCTTATTCCTGTTCATTGTTCTTTTTTATGATAAACTTGTATTATTTTTACGGTCAACCACTTAGAGGTTCCGGATTAAGCTGCAAAAATAATACAAATTATCATACGGACAAACAATGCTGTTCAAGCATAATTTTGAAGGAGTCCATTAATTAACCTTTACAACTATGTACGCATCATGTCCGTCTTGTTGAATCGGCTCATAATAGGTATTATTATAAATCATATAAACCTGTCCGTTTACTGTTTTTTGTTCTGCCCCATCGGGAAGGTGAGCTACCACAGCGCCCGAAGGACCATTCACCACTTTATATTTACTAGATGATTTGGTGTAAAATACTCCCGCATAATAATAATATGTTTTTCCGGAAACTGAAATCTTGACATATCCGTCAGGTAAATTGGAAATTTCTGCACCTACAGGAGCAGGAACTGCCTTGTATCCATTTTCCACAACTACATAATACACTCCATTATCGTAATGATATTGTTGATTATCAACAGTAATTATAATGGCAGCAGTCGTCAAGGTTGCAGCTATAAATCCTATTGGATGCCATACTGGCCCCCAATAATATGGAACATAAGGATGAAAGTAATACGGATAATGAAATGCCGGTACGGGCACTGGAACCGGAACGGGGACAGGCACAGGACGTGGTACCGGATATGGAACCGGACGTGGGGGGGGTGGCACAGGACGAGGTGGATAATATCCGGGGTGCGGAGGTGGTGGTCCGTAATGTATTGCTCTTGCATGTACAAAACGTTGGGACAAAGCTCCCTGAGAAACCAACAACATGGCAAAGAGAACAACTCCAATTATATATTTCATCTTTGTTTTCATCACTTTTCTTTTTTAGATTTAACTTCTATAGCTTTAGGAGGTACTGCACTTTGGAACATTCCATCAGGCAAATTTGGATTAAGCGACCAATCACTATAAATAGCTTCAAATTGTGGACTACTTTTTTCTCCTCCATACACTAAAACCATCTTTACCGGAAGAAAAAAATCATCATCTGAAATCCAAAACTGATATCCTGTACCATTCAAATCTTTTACTGAAATATGAAATCAATTGTTCCCATTTACCGAAGAAATCCCAAGATATTTCAAACTTCCTCCTGTATTTATCAAATCATCTACAAAAGAATCATAAAAATAATCTGCTGCAGGAAATTCTATTCCATATTCTTTCGACACAACATCCATCATTTTTATGATGGAATCGGGTGTTTTAATAACAGAATATTGATTCTTATCAAAAGAATAGTATACCAATGCGGTTTTATTATACCACAATACCCGCCGTCCTTTATCTCCGAAAAAATGAATTTTCGCTTTATCCGGAAAATTCATGTAAACATGTTCTTCTCCAGCATGTTTAACTAATCCCAAATCCTCATCCAATACATCATAAGTTGTATTGACCTTAAAACTACAAGCTTCTAAAGACTGTATTGTCTGCACTGTTCTATTTAAAATATAAACAGAAAGAGAATCTACTTGTGGCAACTGCTGAGCTTGAATATTCGCAGCCAACAAGAGAAACAATAACGGCAAAAAACATTTTATCCGGTTCATAGATAATGAATAATTTATATAGAAAATAACGTTTTCAAACATAAATTGTTCAATAAAACTACAAACCGGAATAAAATATTGGCTTAACTTTTACCAGTTGAATCCTACATTCACATAAATTTCATGAATAGGAGAGCCAACTAATTCGTTAAAAGCATATTTATAATTAGGAGATATGCGTAATTGTTTAAAAGGATGATACTCAAAACCAGAAATAACCAAATCCCGTGCATCAACATACCAAGCTTGATTTTCAATATTATTTGAATCTACATTGTCATATCTTGCAAAGAAGTTCCACTTTTTAGCCAACGGGATATTAGTATATATGGAATACCCGTAATAATCATTCCCATCGGTGAATTTTTGATTGGCCTGATAATTATATTCAGCTCCTAAGGAGAACCCTTTTTTATTTTTGTATCCAGCAAAAAAGGAATAAGTTTGTTGATTCTTTTTATGTTCTTGTTCATATAAGTCGGCATAAGCACGTACAATAAATTCTGGAAGAGGGGCTATAGTTACACCCACACCATAGCGGTAATCGTTATCCTGGCTGATCTTTTTATAGCCTTCTCCATTAGTAAAACTTAAATCTGCCGAAATCCAGGGAGTAAATTGATATTCCGTAGTAATTCCAAGGTCTGCACTTGGGCCCATTTTATATAAATCTTGAAAAGATTGTGCTATATACCGGTAATTCCAAAATTTTTCCTGTAACTGAAATTGTAACAGACCAATCAATCCAGCATTAATTGTAAAACCTTTATCTTGCCAGGAAAGCATAGCATTTTTCAGTACAATTTCATTAGATGCAGCTTCTGCAGGAGGAATACCTGCATCAACAAATACTTTTCCGCTTAAAGTGTTGGAAAGTTTAAAGTGATATCCTAAGTACGCCCGGGTTATTTGAAATCCGGATTCTTCATTATGTTCCCCTATTCCGGCATGATAATTAGCAAAAACCGTAATAACCGGTGAACCCGTAATTTTTAACTCAAGAAGATCTTCTTTTGCCTCCTCTCCGGCAAAAACATAACAACAAAAAACAGTTAATAAACAACCTGAAAAAAATTTCTTTACCATAAATTAAAATCTTAAATTTAGTGCAAAGGAAATGCTCTTCCGTTAAGATTCCGTTACAAAATCATTACGATAAAGTAAACTTTTTATGCTAATTTTTCCAATGTATCTGTGGTCTTAGCAATTTCTTCATCACTTAGTTGGTAATTAGTCATTTTTCCGGAATGATATTGATCATAGGCAGACATGTCTATTAATCCATGACCGGAAAGACAGAATAAAATATTTTTTTGTACTCCTTCTTCCTTAGCAATTTTTGCTTCACGAATGGCAGAGGCAATTGCGTGCGTAGACTCAGGAGCAGGAATAATTCCTTCTGTATTGGCAAACAATAATCCGGCTTCAAAAGTTTCCAATTGAGGGATATCTTGTACCTCCACATAGTTATCTTTACGCAACTGGCTAACAATGGTTCCTGCACCATGATAACGTAACCCGCCGGCATGAATATCCGCCGGTTGAAAATCATGTCCGAGAGTATACATTGGAAGCAATGGGGTCAATCCTTCTGTATCTCCGAAATCGTATTCAAATTTTCCACGGCTTAATTTTGGACAACTAGCCGGTTCTGCGGCTATGATACGTATTTCTTTTCCATTAACAAGTTTATGTCTCAAAAATGGGAAACTAATACCGGAAAAATTAGAGCCTCCTCCAAAACATCCGATTACGATATCCGGGAATGCTCCTTCTATTTCCATTTGTTTTTCCGCTTCCAATCCAATAACGGTTTGATGAAGGATAACATGATTCAACACACTTCCCAAAGTATAACGGGCATCCGGATCTTTAACTGCAACTTCTACTGCTTCAGAAATAGCAATTCCTAAACTTCCCGAATTATTGGGATCTTTACTCAAAACATGCAAGCCAGCCTCTGTTGTTGTACTCGGAGAAGGGATTACTTCCGCTCCCCAAGTTTGCATCATCATGCGCCTGTAAGGTTTTTGCTCATAACTCACTTTCACCATATACACCAACAAATCAAGATCAAAAAGGCTACAAGCAAAACTTAACGCAGCCCCCCATTGTCCGGCACCAGTTTCTGTAGTTAATCTTTTTATTCCTTGTAACTTATTATAATAAGCCTGTGGAAGAGCCGAATTTAATTTATGAGAACCTATAGGGCTTACTCCTTCATTTTTGAAATAAATCCTGGCAGAAGTGTCCAACGCTTTTTCCAAACCCGTTGCCCGTACTAAAGGTGTAGGACGCCATATTTTATAGAGTTCGCGAACTTCATCCGGAATTTCTATCCATCTCTCTTGGGAAACTGCGTGTTTAATTAATTCT
>JAVBMM010000044.1:0-25275 GCA_031552425.1 Bacteroidales bacterium
TTTTGGATTTAGGTTTGCCGTATGAAATTAATCCTTTGAAACTAGAAGGACATAATGATTATTTCTTCCCGATGTCTTCCACTATTCTTTTCCGTTTCCCGAGAAGAAAAGACATGCCTTCGGTAGATGTTACCTGGTATGATGGAGTGAATAACAGGCCTCAATTGCCGGAAGGTTATGGAGTTTCGGAAATAGATCCTAATATTCCTACCGTGGCAGGCGCTAAAATGCAAGCTACTAAATTGAATCCGGGAAAGATCATTTACAGTAAAGATTTGATTTTCAAAGGTGGATCTCACGGAAGTACCTTGAGCATTATTCCCGAAGCGAAGGCGAAAGAAATGTCTTCCAAATTGCCGGAAGTTCCGAAAAGCCCGTCCAATCACTACGAAAACTTCTTGAAAGCATGTAAGGGAGAAGAAAAAACACGTTCTCCGTTCGAAATAAACGGTCCTTTGAGCCAGGTATTCTCGTTAGGAGTAATGGCGCAACGTTTGAATACGAAGTTATTGTTCGATAGGAATGCGAAACAAATAACAAACAACGAATTTGCTAACGCCATGCTTACAGGAATTCCTCCACGTAAAGGATGGGAAGAATATTATAAACTTTGATTATAATTAAGAGCTGCAAGTAGCTCATGTAACTGAAATATGAAAGGAATGAAGTAGTGTAAATATCGTCGATATAAACATTTCATTCCTTTTGTTTTTTGAGGATTAAAGTAGTTCGTCATTGCGAACGAAGTGAAGCAATCTTCAGGTGATTAACAGATTGCTTCGCCATAAATGGCTCGCAATGACGAATATCATATAATCAATATAGAGGCCATTTAGGCTTTTGCATTTAATTACCAAATCAAATGGCCTCGGGCAAATGACGTTAAGAATAAAATCTTGTTTGAGCATCGGAGATGCGAGTTTGGTTTTATTTAGCCATAACGCAGTATTTTTTAGTCATTTGGACGTAGCCTTGATCTTTTTGTTACTTTTTTCATCAAGGGAAAAAGTAAGACACTAAATATTTAATAAAATCACCATGACTAACAAGCTGAATTTTTTGAAACAAGTACTATTTGTATCCGTCTTTTTGATTGTCACTAATTTATCTGTTGCAGATAGCGGTTATGAATTATGGATGAACTACAAGCCCGTGAAGGAGGACACTTTAAAATCTCACTATGCAGCATATTGCTCTGAGATTGTTTTATCTAAAAATAAATATTCCGATGCAATCAAAAATGAATTGGATAGAAGCTTGAAATTCATGCTCTCTCAAAAGGCTAATTATACCGGTAAAATTTCCAGATCAGGAATAGAGATTAAAACCGGAGCCGGTTACGGAATCTCCAAACAAGAATTGGAAGATTTGACAGGGGAAGGATATAAAATCCGCCAGGTAGAAGATAAAGGACGTAAATGGATCGTAATTATGTCTTCTTCCGATGAAGGTTTGTTATACGGTACCTTTCATTTGATCCGGTTGATGCAATGCGGACAAAAATTGGATGGAATAGATATTTCCGAATCTCCTAAAATTAAAAACAGGATGTTGAATCACTGGGATAACCTCGATGGTTACATTGAAAGAGGTTATGGAGGCGGTTCTTTATGGAATTGGAGTGAATTGCCTGAAAAGATAAGCGATAGATATATTGATTATGCCCGTGCCAATGCTTCCATTGGAATTAATGGAACAGTGATTCATAATGTAAATGCCGATCCTCGGGTATTGAGAAAAGACTATTTGGAAAAAGTAGCTGCCTTAGCCAATGTATTCAGAAAATACAATATCAAAATGTATCTTTCCGTTAACTTCGGGGCACCCCTCAAACCATCTGCAACTCCGGATGTATTTAAAAGATGGGGAGGTGTTGGTAATTTAGATACGGCAGATCCGCTTGATCCTGCAGTGATTGATTGGTGGAAACGTAAAGTAGATGAAATTTACAGCTTAATTCCTGATTTCGGAGGATTTTTAGTAAAAGCGAATTGCGAAGGAATGCCTGGTCCTCAGACTTATGGGAGAACCCATGTCGATGGAGCGAATATGCTTGCAAAAGCGCTGAAACCTCATAATGGAATTGTTATGTGGCGCACTTTTGTTTATGATGATTTTCTTTCAGCTGATCCGGACAGGGCAAAAAGACCTTACAAAGAATTTGTTCCATTAGATAATTTATTTGATGAAAATGTGGTTCTTCAGGTAAAGAACGGTCCGCTTGATTTCCAGCCCCGTGAACCGGTTTTACCTCTTTTCGGAGCCATGAAAAGAACTTCTGTGGTACCGGAACTGCAAATAACTCAAGAGTATTTGGGACATTCTAACTTCTTGGTTTATTTATTTCCGATGTGGAAAGATTTTTTTGATTTTGATACTTATTGCAAAGGTCCCGGTAGTACGGTAGGGAAACTGACAGAAGGAAAACTCTATCCGTATCGTTATAGTGCTATCGCCGGAGTTGCCAATACCGGAGGAGATACCAATTGGACAGGACATCATTTTGCACAAGCGAACTGGTATGCATTCGGACGTTTGGCATGGAATCATACATTAGAGATTGATCCGGTTACCGAAGAATGGATTAAAATGACCTGGAATTGCGATGCCAGGACCATGAATGTTATTAAAAAGATCATGTACCCAACTTGGGAAAGTTGTGTGGCAAGTACTACACCTTATGCCATCGGAATGACTTGCGACAGGGCTCATTACGGACCTGCATTCCAACAAAGGTCAAATAATTCATACGATGGATGGACGGTTAATGAAACCGGTTTAGGGACAAACAGGACCACCTCAGGAACAGATTTTGTTTCTCAGTATTTTCCACCAAACAGGGATATGTATAATAATATCAACACTTGTCCGGAAAAAGTATTGCTGTATTTTCATTTTGTTCCTTGGAATCACAAAATGCGTTCGGGAAAAACTTTTCAGGAAGAATTGTTTGAGGGTTTGTATAAGGGAATGGATCAAGTACAGAGAAATACATTGCTTTGGACTGCATTAAGGGGAAGCGTTGATAGGCAACGGCATGAAGAAGTAATGAAAAGGTTAAAGATAGAGAAAATAGATGCCGAAGTATATTACAATGATGCTTATACTTTTTTTAGTAAATATACCGGCGCTAAATCAAATGAACCTTGATTTATTTTATTCCTTTTTTGCTATCCCAAAAAAGGAATCTTGTCGAAAAGAACATTTTCGATAAGAAATGGGCAGAAGCCAAATTTTATTATTAACACAATAGAGTTTATATTCAATAAAAAGTTATAAACTTAAAAGTAAGTAAGTTATCATTCCTGTAGGAATGATTCGCTCGGTAGAAGAATCGTCCAAATAAAATCGGCATCCTGTAAGGAGGCATCCCTAAGGGCATGCCTCCAAAAACAAATAATTCAATCTAAAATAGAACTTAACAGCCCTGCTTATTTAAGGGGGGATTTCGTGAAGAAAAATAGGTAGTAAAGGCGTTAAAAACAAAAAGCGCATTTGAGTGAGAGCAGTGAGGTATGCTTGCATAATACAATACCAAACGTGTCTTGGACAAATGAATTTCTTCACTAAATAATTCGTACAATCTTAATAGATTATGTATAGATGGAAAAGCTACTTTTGCATCAAAGTGGAAGAAAAATAAAACAAATTTAATTCATAATGAAAAGGTATTTATTATTATCAATCCTGGTGGTATTATCTGTTGCTGTACAGGCAACGGATATTTCTGTTTATCAACAAAAAATAAATGAAGTTACTTTGGAAAGCCGTTATAAAGGAAGGGATGCGATCAATGAAATTACAGCCATTTCCGATAGTGGAAGGCATATAGATCTTTCTGTCAAAGAAACGGATATGTATATTCTCATACCTACCGGACAAATTAAAAAATGGATGAATACTATGCGTCCGGATGGTAGTTGGGGAGATATAGATTATCATGATCAGGGGAGGAGTTCCTGGCATCCGTCTAATCATGTGCTTCGCTTATATCATTTCACTAAAAGTTATTACTCCGATGAGTCGCCTTTGAATCATTCTTCGGATTTGATGAAATGTATTCTTTCCGGATTGGAATATTGGTTTAGAACGGAACCCGTGTGTCCCAATTGGTGGTTCAACGAAATAGGAATCAATAAAGCATTCGGTCCTATGATTCTTTTGTTAGACCATGATTTAACGGAAGAACAACGTTCAAAAGCCGTCAAGCAATTGTCCCGTTCTGCATTCGGAAGAACCGGACAAAACAAGGTTTGGTTGGCAGGAAACGTAGCATATAAAGCGATTCTTCAAAAAGATATGGCATTGTTAAAACAAGCACATGATACTATCATTTCTGAAATATTTATTACTACGGCAGAAGGAATACAACCGGATTTTTCTTATCATCAACATGGACCACAACTTCAGTTCGGTAATTATGGTTTGGCCTATGCTTCGAGTATGTCTTACTGGTTGAATATTTTTAACGGAACGGACTTGGCTTTTCCAGAAAAAGATATAAAAATACTACAAAGTTATTTCTTAAAAGGCTTGAATCAGGTGATTTGGAAAGGATATATGGACTTAAGCGCTTGCGGACGCCAACTATTTAAAGGCGCTCAACGGGGAAAAGCGCTTGCCTTTGAATCGGTTCTGGCTGATATGAAAGATGTCAGTCAATCTTCTTCCCTTGATAATCAGGTATCTTCCCGTTATTATTACCGTTCTGATTTTTTGTCACACAAAGGAAATGATTGGTATGTTTCCGTTAAAATGTCTTCCCCTCGGGTGATTGGGACTGAATCAGGTAATGGAGAAAACTTGAAAGGGTATTACTTGGCCGATGGAGTAACTTCCATCATGCGTAAAGGAGATGAATATGAAAATATTTATCCTTTGTGGGATTGGAGAAAACTTCCCGGAGCTACTATCCCTCAATCGAATGAACCTTTACCACAACTTACCTGGGATGGTTACCGGAACCAGTCCGATTTTGTTGGGGGAGTTTCCGATGGTAAAATGAGTGTGGCTGCTTTTTATTTGCAACGGGACGGTGTTTCCGCTAAAAAAGCCTATTTCGTTTTTCCGGATCAAATGATTTGTTTGGGAACTGAAATACAAACCAAAAGAAGACAACGGCTTCTTACTACTGTTAATCAAGCATGGAAAAGAGGGGATATAGTTCTATATCAATCCGGAAGAGAATGGTTATCTCCCGATCATAGTAGAATGTCATTAAACGCTCCGGTAACTATTTATCATGCAGGTTTGGTATATCATATTCATCAAGCGGGAAATGTGAATGTTTCTTCCAAGAACAGGCAAGGAAATTGGCATGAAATAGCTACATTTTATGATACTACGACCATTGAAAAACCTGTTTTTACCCTTGATTTACAAGATCAGTCCGGTAGTTATGCCTATTCGGTATCTCCTGCAGATACAAAAGAAAAAGCGAAAGAGATGATGAATAACATCTCTTACAGCATACTCAGGAATGATAAGGATTGTCAAGCCGTAACTTGTGAAGATGCGATTCAAGCTGTATTTTATTCTTCCGGTTCTTTAAATCTATCCAAAGATGTAATTCTAAAAGTCAATACTTCGGGTACATATATTTGTATTCCTTCTAAAACCGGATGGCAATTGATAGTTTCCGATCCTACACAACAATTGGAGCAGGTTTCTTTTTCACTTTCCGGAAGATATAAAGAAGGGACATACAATCAGTCCGATAAAACTACTTCTTTTTCATTTAAACTTCCGGCTAAAGAAAAAGCCGGCGATTCTTTAAAGATATTTTGCAAGAGGAGATAATGCTTGCTTTGTAAGTGGTTAGGTTGCTTCGCAACTTGTAAACTTGTAACTCGTAACCTGTAACTTCGAACCTGTTTTTATTTATTCAATTCATAATTAGTACTTCGTCCGCCTTGAGCTTCTTTACGCAAGATTCCTTTGTTTATCAGGTCTTGTATATCACGCAAAGCCGTGTCCGCCGATGTTTTTGTTATTTTACCCCATTTAGATGAAGTCAACTTGCCGTCGAACCCATCCAACAGTTTGTTTATCATCAATCGTTGGCGATGGTTAATAGGTAAATTCTTAAAATGTTCCCAAAAATCGGTTTTATAAAGCACTTTTTTCAAAGTATTATCTGTAGCAAGTAAGGCGCGATGTAGGCAATGCAGGAACCAATCAAGCCATTCAGTAATATCACCGTCGTTGTGCTGTGTCTTTTGCAGCACTTCGTAATATTTCTTTCGCTCGGTAAGAATTTGGTTTGATAAACTATAGAAACGTTGTGGATTGTCATCTGAACGGGTAAGCATCAAGTCGGATATGGCTCTTGCAATGCGTCCGTTACCGTCATCGAACGGATGAATGATAATAAACCAAAAATGAGCAATAGCGGCTTTTAAGACTAAATCAATTTCCGTGTTACTATTGAGCCATGTTAAAAATCGTTCCATTTCTTTTTCTACCATGTTGGGTGCCGGTGCGTGATAGTGAATTTTTTCTTTTCCCATCGGACCTGAAACCACTTGCATTTCACCTGTACGGTAACATCCCGTTTCAATTTTAAACATCCCGCTTCTTCCCGAAGGAAACAGCGCTGCATGCCATCCAAACAAACGTTCGTCATCAATAGGCTGTTTATAATTTTGCGTGGCGTCAAGCATCATTTCCACCACGCCGTCCACATATCTGCTTGCCGGAACTAAGCCAGCTACTTCTATTCCCAACCGGCGGGCAATGGAAGAACGAACTTGTTCGTAATTAAGCATTTCTCCTTCAATTTCGGACGATTTGATGACATCAGTCGTTAACATATCAAGCGAAGTTTCTTCCTTAAGGGAGAATCCCAAAGCGTTCATTTGTCCGATAATTTTCCCTTGCAGGAGGCGAACTTCTCCTAAAATAACCAGAACGACTTCCTGTTTCCATGTAAAATTCGGCCACTGTTCGTATTGATAGATGTATTTTGCCATAACTATTATTTTGCGGTAAATATACGAATTATTCCCCGTATATTTGCGGAGAATAATTGATTTTTTCTCCGCATAATAATTAATTTTCCATTTCTTCCGTTCACCGTTCACGGCGCAACTTCACAGCTTGCGAAGCAAGCCTCACTACAACTCTAATGTTCAAAAATAAAAAACAATGTTAATTTAATATATGGACTATAATAACTAATTGTTTTTTAAATTATGTTTGTGAATTCTCAAATAAGTTTCTAAAACAATTATTAAAAACATGTTCAAACATTTCATTTTAATATTATGCTTTTTATTTCCAATCTGTTTAACTGCAAAACAGCTTGAAATTATTAACAATCAAGCGATTCATTTTCAGTTAGAGGACAAAGAAGACCCGATTGATTTTATTGTTACTGATACCGTTTTAAATCAGAAAAAACCTGTCTTACTTTATTGTCAGGGTTCTATGCCTATGCCTTTATTTGTAGACTATGGGCAAGAAGAAGGACTTTTTTTGATTGGAGGAGGAGTGTCGAATTTTGATATTCCTACCATTAAAAAGCATTATCACTTAGTTGTTATCTCGAAACCGCAAACCCCTTTTATTGTAAAAAGCAGTCAGATAAACAAAAATTATTGTTATATCAAGGATTCAACAAATGAAAACAGTTATAAGCAAGAATATCTACGCGCTGATTATCTTGAAAACTATGTAAATAGAGCCAATAAAGTCATTTCGTATTTACGAAAACAACCCTGGGTAAACAAAAATAAATTGGTGGTTTTCGGACATTCACAAGGAACTCACATAGCTTCAAGTATAGCTATTAAGAATAAGCATGTAACACATCTTGGTCTTGCCGGAGCAAATTTATTCGGTAGAATTGCTGAAATGATTCGAAAGGAAAAAAAACTTGCTGAGACCGGAAAGATAACATGGGAAGTCGCCGAAAAAAACATGAATAATTGGTATCAACTTTGGGTAGAAGCAAGTAATCCTGAAACAGTCAAAATAAAACCTGAATTGATTTCTTGGAAAAGCTTTTCAGAACCAACATATAAAAAGTTGTTGAAAGTAAACATTCCCATTTACCTAACGTATGGAACAAATGATATAACATCAGATTTGTCTGATTTGATACCATTGATTTTCATCAATCATGGAAAAAATAACTTAACATTGAGAAGACACTTTGGATTAGAACATAATTTTTTTGAAATTGATGAAAACGGGATGCCGGATTATGAAAAAGCTCACTGGGAAGAAGTCATGAATGAGTTTATAGACTGGACATTATGAATTTAGATGATATGAAAGTATTAATAATCGCTTTTATTTGTATATATTTAAGCACATTTCCTGTTTATTCAGCAGAAGATAAATTAAAAGAATCCGACAAATTATTAGCTCTCGCTAATATGTATGGTTATGCCCGTTACTTTTATCCTAACCAAGAAGTGAAAAATTGGGATTGGTATAAGTTTCTAGCTTATGCTCAGGATGAACTAAAGGAATGTTCTGGTACAGAAGAGGATTTGAAAAAATGCCTTACAACTATTTTTTCACCAATCATTCCGGAACTTACATTCGAAGACCCTGAAAATAGAGTAATTATTGCCCCAAAATATCCTTTTTATGTTTGGCGGCATAAAGGAATAGGCAAAGTTCCTATGGGAGATTTTTATAATAGTGAAATCATTTCTTGTGTAAGTTTTAATCCTGATCAGCCAATTCCGGATTCACTTTATTGTTTCCCATTAAAAACCGGCTTAAATGTTTATATGCCTATTGCAACTTCTTATAAGCATGAAAACAATCCAAAACTTAAAGACTTGAACAAAAAAATTGAGAAATATAAATTTTCTCTTTTTGATAATTCAACTTTTACAGTTCTTTTGAAGAAGCTTTTTCAAAAGAACTATAAACCTACTTTAGGATTTCTAAAAGATGAAAAATATTTAACAGCAGATATGATTGTTAAATGGAATCTTATCAAACATTTTTATCCGTATTTTCAGGAAGATTCATTAGAAAACCAATGGGAATCTATCCTTATAGATAAGTTTGCAGAGATCAATACGAACTACAAAGATGTAAAAAGCTATTATCTTACTGTTTGTAATTTATTCTCTTACCTCAAAGACTCTCATGTAGTAATATATCCATCAATAGACCTTGGAGGAAGTATCGGAACGTATATTGATACTTTCTATCCCGATTTGAAAATCGGATTTGTGAATGATACTATTTATATAGAAAAAGTACCGGAGCAATATAAAGATTTGTTGTCAATAGGAGATGTCATCACACAGGTGAATGGGATTCCGATAGATTCTTTAGTTTATTTGAAAAGTAAATTAATTTCCTCATCTTCTAAACAAGCATTATACGAAAGATTATGCCACCAAGGTGAATTATTTAAATGCTTTTTAAAAGATTCGACAATCAACATTACAGTAAAAGGAACCAGCAAAGAAAAAGAATTTGCAGTTCAGACAAATCGGAATTATTACTATTATAAAGACAATCGAAATCCGGATTTTTTCAAAGAATTAGATACCGGAATCTATTATATCAATACAACTATTAAAGGAAAAGATGCCGGTTATACGCAATTCAAAAAACATCTTTCTGAGTTTCAACAAGCGAAAGGCTTAATCATTGATATCCGTGGATATCCCAGATACGATACAGACAGTATTCTTACTCATTTTTCATCAAATCCGATTGCTTGGGGAGATTTTCGCTTACCAATATATTATTATCCAAACCAGCAATCTGTTGTTTATGAAAAAGAAGACGATAGTTTTCTACAACCGGCTAAAGAGCAAATACCAGTTCCTGTATCTTTTTTGATTGATTCCAAGGCTATAAGTTATGCAGAAACGATCATTGAAATTATAAAAAAGAATCGTTTGGGAACATTGATAGGGCAGCCTACTATGGGGACCAATGGAGATCTTAGTAATATTTATCTTCCTGTTTTTGGATTTAAGATGACCGTTATGAAAGATTTTTCCGGTTATCATGGAAAAGGGATTGAGCCGGATATTCTTGTTGTACCAACATTGAATGATATTCGTAATGGAAAAGACTTAATTTTAGAAAAAACAATAAATATTATAAAGCAATAAAGTGGGAGCCTGTTATATAATAAACAACTGTTTTTGTAGTTATTTTTATAAACATAACTTTAAAATATAATCTCATGAGGAATAAAATTAACTCACTATTTCTTTTTTTTCTCTGTTCATATAATGTATTTTCAAATGATTCATGGCAGAAAATAGATCAATTAACTCCACAACAAGAGCAGAACCTGCTTGCTTTGTCAAAACTTTACGGATATACGAGATATTTTTATCCAAACCAAGTGGTGGAAAAAGAATTTGAACAGTTAGATTGGTATAAATTATTGGTCATCGGAATTCGTGAGGTGATAGACGCGGAATCAGAGGAAGTATTGAAAAGCAAGTTGATGACATTATTCTCTCCAATTGTTCCGGAACTTTCTTTTGAAAATAAAAATACATTACCACCTGTTTCAAATAAAACACCTTTTTATGCACGGGAACATTTGGGATACGGAGCCAGGCCGGTAGAAAATATATTTTATGATAGGATAAAAACGTTTTCTGAAACCGATCAATTTATCCCTGTTCCGGATTCGATGTATTGTCTCCCTTTGAATGATAGACTGGATATATACTTTCCTCTTGCCTTGACTCGTGAGTGCCAAAATATTTTAGGAATTAAGCAAATTAAAAAGCAATTGGGAAAAATAACATTTAAATTATTGCCTATCTCTTCAGGAAAAGCAATTTTCAAGCACCTTTCGGGAAAAAAGGTAAAGAAAGAATTTGCTTTTCTATTCGATCCCGGCTTTCGAATAGCGGATATAATGATAAGATGGAATATTATTCAACATTTTTATCCTTATTATACGGAAGATAGTTTGACATCCATTTGGGAAGATAATTTGACATTATCCATGAATGAAGCTGTATCTTGTGATAATCAATCTGAGTATTATGATATAATTCGAAAATGTTTAGCAAAAGTAAAAGATTCTCACATTGTACTTGAAGGTAATGCTTATGTGGGTGGACATATTATGGCCAGGCTTAATTTTTGGATTCCTGATTTAGAATTAAACAGGTGTTCAGACACTATATTTATCAATCAGGTTCCCGATAGTTTAAAGAATATCTTGCAAACAGGAGATAGACTAATAAGTGTAAATAATATAGAAATAAATAGTTTGATCAAGAAAAAGTGGGATTTAATACCATCCTCTACCGTGCAAGGAAAATATGAAGCACTTGTTCTTAATCAATTATTAGGAAGCTTAAAAGAAGATTCTCTTTTTACGTTAGAATTTGAAACTAAGGATAACAAAAAAGTAAAAATAAATACAAAGTCTGATCAAATTAACCCATCACCTTCTTCTGATATTACATATCCTTATTTTGTTTCTGATTTAGGAAATGGTATTTTTCATGTTAATCTTGTATTTCATAATAAAAAAGAAGCCAATCTCCAATTCCAAAGTAAGATCAGTGAAATGAAAAATGCGAAAGGTATTATTATTGATGTAAGAGGATATCCTAATTACCACATACTGGATTCCCTTCTCGGTTACTTCTCAAAAGATCCCATTTTATGGGGAGATTTTCGTAGACCAGTGTATCGTTTCCCGAATCAAAAAAATGTTGAATATACAAAACACATTGATGAATATTTGCCATGCCCCAATGAATACTTCGATGTTCCCATGTGTATATTGATTAATAGTAAAGCCATGAGTTATGCCGAGTCAGTAATTGATGCATTGAAAAGAAATACAAAAGCAACATTAATCGGAGAACCTACCATAGGTACAAATGGAGATATCTCAAGTATGCAACTTCCTGTCTTTAATTTTCTTCTTTCCATGGTCAAGGATTTTTCCAGTTATCATGGAAAAGGGATTGAGCCGGATATTCATGTCTCTATGAATATGGAAGCCATTAGAAATAAAAATGATTTACAATTAAATGCCGCAATTAAATATCTCAATGAGATAAAGGAATAATAACGAATAAATGTAAATTAAAAATACAATCATCATGAAAAAAACACTTTTTATCATTTTTGCTTTTGTAGCAATAATATCAGCAAATGGGCAAACAAAAGAGAACAGACCGAAATTCAATTTAGATTTTGAGCAGGTTCGTAATAATCTTCCACGAGCTTGGAATAATTTTGGAAATTCAGGATATACCCTTTTCATAGACTCTATAAATGCTCAAAATGGTAAATATTCTTCGGTGATTGAATATAAAGGAGGTACCCCTGGGTATAAAGCATGGTCTTTTACTCTTCCCAATAATTATGAGGGGAAAGAAATTACTTTATCCGGTTACATCAAAACTGAAAATGTTACGGAGGGTTAATGAGCTTACACAAAGTCAAGCTGAATATACAGCGATGGCATTCAGGGCGGGAAATAACACGATAATCATAGGTAGTACAACAGCCGGAGCAGATGGTAATGTTTCAACTATCTCACTTCCCGGAGGATTAAAAACCGGAATTTCTGGAATTGGTGTTTACTATCCGGATGGAACACAAACACAACGTATTGGTATAATTCCTGACATTCAAGTTGAACCGACAATAAACGGCATAAAAGAAGGAAAAGATGAGGTATTGGAAATGGCAATTAAATTGATAAAAGGGTATTAGGTTGCTGTGTTCCCTATGAATTTACGTTGTGGTCTGTGAAGTTGCTTCGCAAGCTGTGACTGGTGAATGGAAACAAAAGACCTCCATAAATAATACAAAAAAAGTAATATTATTTTGAAAATCGGAATATTTATATTATTTTTGTATCAAAATATTGATGGATGCGGGTTATTACACACAAAACTATTGCTGATTTTTCAGTAATCCATGCAGATGCTAAAATAGCTCTAAATGAGTGGTACATAAAAACGGAACTAAGTGAGTGGGCTTCTTTTGCAGATATAAAACAAACATTTAATAGTGTGGATACAGTGGGAAATAAAAGATACGTATTTAATATAAAAGGAACTTCTTATCGTTTGATAGCATTAATTTTATTTGTTCCGAAAATTGTTTATGTCCGTTTTATCGGAACTCACTCAGAGTATGATAAAATTGAAGATTGTTCAATAATTTAAGTTGCAGGATTATGAAAAAGATATCTAATGAAATGGAGTATGAAGCTATTATTTCAAGAATAAATGAACTTGTTGAACTTGTTGATGATAATATTTCAAAAACAGACAAGAATTACATCGAACTTGATTTCCTTACAGATTTGGTGGTTGCTTACGAAAAAGAACATTATCCGGTTGAAGTACCCTCTTTAATAGATGTCTTAAGACTTCGTATGTACGAAATGGGATTAAATCAAAAAACACTGGCTGAGGTATTGGGAATAAGCGCACCACGCGTAAGTGAGTATCTAACAGGAAAAACTGAGCCTACGCTTCAGATTGCTCGCAGAATACATGATAAATTGAATATTGATGCCAATATAATTCTTGGAGTGGCGTAAATAAGTATTTATTTAGCCTCACCGAGAGCATAGCGACTATTAAAAAGTAGATGTAACTCCTTTTTCCCAAAGGGGCAAAAGTGTTTTTACGATTTCCGGCTTTTCGTTTGCGATGTTTTTCCGTTCAATCCGGTCTTTTCCATATTGGTAAAGTTCGGTGATGGTTTCTCCTTTATTGTTATACCGGGTAAACCTGTATTCCGGAGTCCGGAGTGTGATTCCATTACGGAAATAACTATAAGCTGCTTCTTTCCATTTTTTATCATTAGGGTTATTAAGCAAACCAGCGAAACTTTGTCCTTCGAGTCCTTCCGGCTGAGGAATACCACAAAGTTCCATAAGGGTAGGATAGATGTCTATAGAACTTACAATCCGTTCGTTTTTAACTCCTTTCTTGTTTCCCGGAGCTTTTACTACCAAAGCACTACTCAATGATGTTTCATGCAAGGTGTGTTTTCCCCAGACCCGCAGATCTCCTAAATGCCAACCATGATCACCCCACAAAATGATGATTGTATTGTCGGCTTTCCCACTTGCTTGGAGGGCATCCAGTACTTTTCCAACCTGTGCATCCATATAGCTGACACAGGCAAAATAGGCGTGGCGTATTTTGCGGGCATAGTTATCAGATACTTTTTTGTCAATAGAAGCTTTTTCTTCTCCTAATTGATATCCGTTGAACTCGGCGCTTTCATGCAAACTAAAAGTATTACATCCTTCCGGTATATCAGGCATGGGAGAAATTGGAAGCGATGCTTCATTGTATAAATCCCAGTATTTTTTAGGAGATGTAAAAGGGAGATGAGGTTTGAAGAAGCCTACTGCGAGGCAGAAAGATTGGTCTTTGTTTGCCAGTTCTTTCAGTTTTTTTACAGCAAGGTTTGCCGTTAACCCATCAGGGTAACCTTCATCTGGTACATCCGCACACTCATAAGGTTTAACTTGTCTTTTACGACTTTGTCGATTGGTACCATCTGCATATCCAAAGAAAGCTCCCCAGCCGGTTCCCCATTTTCCGGAATCGAAAAGCATTTCATCCCAACTGTAGGGTAATTCCGGTTTATTGCTTTTCTGCTCAGTATAACCATATATGCAACCATCTACATAATGACTTATTTTCCCTATGCCGACAGTATAATATCCGTTTCGTCGTAATTGGTGGAACATGGTTTCCGGAATATCTCCTTCCTGTTTATCAGAAAGTTGTGTTTTACATGCCTCGTTGGAAAGGTCCGACTTACTTTTAGGTAGGTGTCCCGTTAACATACTGGCTCTGGAAGCTCCGCTGGTGGGAACTTGTACATAATGCTGAAAAAACAGGCTGCCTTCAGATGCCAATCTATCTATGTTGGGGGTTTTTACAACTGAACCATAAGCGCCAAGTTCTCTACGCAGATCATCCACACAGATGAAGAGTACATTAGGCTTCTCCGGTTTTTCTACTTTTTTTTGTGCAAATCCTTGGTATGGGAATACCAATAAACAGGCAGATATTAGAGGATATTGCTTTTTCATGATATTTGGTATTATATACAATTTTATTGATGGCAAAGATAATATGTTTTTTTGAAAATTATCATGTACATTTGCAACAATCAAACCAATACAAAATGGATCAACAAACAGTAATAACGGCTTTTATATTGACATTGATTGCCGGGCTTTCTACCGGAATAGGAAGTCTTATTGCATTATTAGCCAAACGTACCAATAAGAAGTTTCTTTGTTTTTCTTTAGGACTTTCGGCCGGGGTGATGATTTATGTATCTTTTATGGAAATGATGCCCACGGCAAAAGAGGAATTAATAGCTTCTTTTGGAGAGAAAATGGGAGTCTTATATTTGTTACTTGCATTTTTGGGTGGAATTATTTTGGTTACACTGATCGATTTTATAGTTCCGGAATCCGGTAACCCTCATGAAATACATGGAGTGGAAGAAATGAATAAGAAAGATCCGTTACACCGGGTGGGCTTTGTGGTTGCTTTGTCTATTGCAATTCATAATTTTCCGGAGGGCGTTGCTACTTTTACTTCTGCTTTAGGAGGAATGGATATTGCTATCCCTATTACTGTAGCTATCGCTATTCATAATATTCCCGAAGGGATTGCTGTTTCTGTTCCTATTTATCATGCTACAGGTAGTAGAAAGAAAGCATTCAGATATTCATTTTTATCAGGTTTGGCAGAACCTATAGGGGCATTGATTGCTTATTTTTTCCTGATGCCTTATTGGACATCTGCAATTAATGGGGTTATTTTAGCTGCTGTTTCCGGGATCATGGTTTTTATTTCCTTAGATGAACTCTTACCTACTTCGGAAAAATATGGAGAACATCATATATCCATTTCCGGATTAGTCGCCGGAATGATAGTGATGGGCTTTAGTTTATTTTTGTTTGCCTGAGAGGTTAGGCTTACTGCGTTCGCTGTTAGGTTACGAAGCAACCTAACGGCTCGCAGAGCCTAACAAGGAGCGATAGCGACCTTATATTCCCAAAGATTTACGGATATTTTCCATTTTTTCTTGTGCGACTAGTTCTGCTTTTTCTAATTCTTCACGGGAATTTACTTTCATGTGTGTTTCTATATAAAACTTTATTTTAGGTTCTGTCCCTGATGGACGAATGGAAACTTTAGTGTTGTCTTCCGTGAAATACTGAAGTACATTAGACGTAGTAGGCATATCTAATGTGATTTTTTCGTTTTCGATCAAATCAAGAGCCACTAGTTTTGAAAAATCTTTGATGCAAATAACTTTTGAACCGGCTATTTCTTGGATAGGATTTTCCCGGTAGTTTTTCATCATGGCTTCGATTTCTTCCGCACCTGATTTGCCTTTTTTGACTACAGAAACGCCGATTTCTTTGGAGAAACCATATTCAACATATATATCTTGGATCAATTGATACAAAGTTTTACCTTTGTCTTTAGCCCAGGTAGCCATTTCTGCCAGTAGCATACATGCAGAAACAGCATCTTTATCTCGAACAAAATCTTCAGCTAAGAAACCATAACTTTCTTCACCTCCGCCGATGTATGTTTTTTTGTTTTCGTTTTCACGCATAACGGCAGCAATCCATTTGAATCCGGTGTAACAGTCAAACATTTTTACCCCGTTTTTATCTGCGATAGTTTTGATTAACTCTGTTGTTACAATAGTTTTGACAATGTATTCATTTCCTTTTAATTTCCCGTTTTCTTTCCAACAGGTAATCAGGTAGTAAATGAATAACATAGCAGTTTGGTTTCCATTTACAAGAATATATTCCCCTTTATCGTTAAGGATTGCCGCACCTACCCGGTCAGCGTCAGGATCTGTAGCCATCACCAGTTCGGCTCCTGTTTCCTGGGCTTTTTTGACAGCCATTTCTAATGCAGCTGGTTCTTCCGGATTGGGAGATATTACTGTGGGAAAGTTTCCACTTACGACATCTTGTTCCGGAACATGGATGATGTTGGAAAATCCTAAGGCTTTCAAGGCTGCAGGTACTAAATTAACCCCTGTTCCATGAATAGGGGTATAAACGATTTTCATATCGTTGTACTTTTTGATGGAACCGGGAGATAAACTGATGGAAAGCAAGTCTTTGATATAAGCTTCATCTATTTCTTTACCGATGATTTCTATCAAACTTTTATTTCCTTTGAATTTAATATCTGAAGCATTCCTGATTTTATTGACTTCGGCAATAATATTTTTATCATGTGGAGCAATCACTTGGGCACCATCATCCCAATATGCTTTGTAACCATTATATTCTTTTGGATTATGTGATGCAGTGAGGACAATACCGCTTTGACATCCTAATTTACGTATGGTATAACTTAATTCGGGAGTAGGACGGAGGGCGTCGAATAAATATACTTTGATCCCGTTGGCGGAAAAAATATCAGCAGATATTTCCGCAAATAAACGGCTATTATTCCGGCAGTCATGAGCGATAACTACTTTGATTTGATCGATTCCTGTAAATTCTTCTTTCAAATAGTTGGATAGACCTTGTGTTGCGGCTCCTACTGTATATTTATTCATTCTGTTAGAGCCGGCACCCATGATTCCCCGTAATCCTCCGGTTCCGAATTCCAAATCTTTATAAAAACTTTCGATCAGTTCGGTTTTATCTTCACTGTTCAACATCCTTTGAACTTCAGCCCTGGTGGAAGCATCATAGCTTTCAGACAACCAATTATTGGCTTTGCTTATAACTTGTTTTAATAAAGCTTCGTTATCCATAATTCAATTCGATATAAGTATGTCAATTTTTATTTATTCACAAAAATACAATTTTGCATCAAGAGTAAAAACATAAATTTGAAAAAACTTCTTAGGTTTTTTTTACTCTTTGATATCTTTTACTTTTAATTTGTCTCCGGTTTCGTTTATAATCCTTCTGTAAGTATTATCATCAAGGAAGGGACGATTAGGATATTCCGGAGAACCGTATTGATTATATTTGAATTTTCCATCATTATCTTCTTTCTTAATAACACCATCCATGTATTTGATTATTAGTTTTTCTCCTAATGCTTTCCATTCTGAAAGAGCATTTTGCGCTTGAGAAATACTATAATCAGTCAAGAAATCAACGGCTTTTTGTTTGTCTGTTTTTAGTAGTTCTACTGCTTTTTTTTCAATTGGTTCTTGCATTAACATGAAATTATTTTCCAATTTGTTTTGTACTTTTTTTGTATCAATAATCATTTGGTTGTACCGTGCATAAGCCATGTTCGCCACCCAATTATGAATCCAAAAAGCGGATGTCCATGAAAAATGATTGAAATCACCATTTCCTACCCGGTAACATTCCGGGGTTTGGTTCATACAAGTATACATGGGAGTGTAGACAGTAAAAGTAGCATCGTCCACTCCAAACCATAAAACACCGCCAACTTCATCCGGAAGATAGTTTCTCATCTGGCCGATAAAAGAAAATCCTGTTTGTTGTGTAGCAATGGGACGTTCGAAGCAATATGATTCATTGTCTGATTTCCATTCCAATGGAGAAAATCTGAATGGGGAATGAAATTGTCCTGCCCCTATATCCAATGTGGGATCCAAAGGTGTTCCTTCGTAATGGTTTCGCATCACATTCATTACATCTTTGATATCCAGATTTTTATCCGGTTTTATGTAAAGTGGCATGGGAGTATTTGTTTTAGCTAAAGCATAATCCACCCAATCTTTTGCTTGGGAAGAAAAAGTATTGAAAAAACTCCATACACGGGCTTCGCAATATCTTAATGCTCCAAAATCTGCTGGAGCATATGCTTTTGAAAAACTGAAATCTTTATCTTTTCCGGAAAAATAACCTTTTTCTTTTGCAAAGGAAATAACGTCTTGGGAATATAAACAATTGGTTTTATCATTTAAGGAAAATTGTTGTATGCGGGAATGATTGGCATGAGCCGAAATACAATCGTCAGGAATTCGCACAGCCACCCATACCGCACCTTTTCTTCCAGGACCTTTTCCTATCATTTCCAGTATCCAGATTTCATTTTTATCAGCAATAGAAAAAGATTCTCCAGTACTGTAATAACCATGATTTTCCACTAATCCTGTCATAATTTGGATAGCTTCGCGAGCTGTGCGGGCACGTTGTAAGGTAATGTAAATCAAGCTGCCGTAATCCATGATCCCTATGCTGTCTTGTAATTCTTTTCGCCCTGTAAATGTGGTTTCTCCGATACATACTTGGTATTCATTCATATTTCCGATTACATTGTATGTTTGACGGACTTGGGGAATAGTTCCTAAGAATTTACCTGTATCCCATTCCCGGACATCTAGTGTGGCTCCTTCAGGATATGTGGTTGCAGGATAGTGGTAAAGTTCACCATATAACACATAAGAATCGGCGGAATAAGTAATCATGGTAGAACCGTCTGCCGATGCATTTTTACCTATTAATAAATTGGTACAAGCCCAAGAAGAAATACAACTTATGGCGCACCATAAAAATGTCAAAATCCGTTTCATCGTTTACCAATTAAATATTTTTTCAATTATTTTCTCGTTGTTACAAGCATCACGAACAGTCAACCTGAGTTTTTGTTTTCCAGCCTTCATCCTTGACGGATCGTAATTACAAAATAGATGAGCTTTTTTTGCATCAAATTCGAAAAGCACAAATTTACCATTTAATTCGGCTGTCCAATAATTAATGCCACTTCCACTATCTGATATTTTGAAAGAAATACATTTGTTTTTTGCCCATGATTGAGGATTCAATTCAGTGACAGTTGGAATAATTGTATCAATATCGATAGAAAAAGAACCTAATTCACGTATTTTTGTTGTTATTTTTCCGTTTTCATAATTTCCTCCCACCCAAGATTTTTTACCATCATTTACACAAATGATCCCGTATTTTTCTTTTTCAGGATAAATGTCCTTTATTATTTTTATACTTAATTGGCAATAGGAGTGAAGGGGTGTTCTTTTGTGTAACTTGTAAAGCGGAGCAAATGGAGTATAATATGCGACTGTATCATATTTTAAATAAACATCTTTGTATAGATTTCCTACCGGAATAGATAAAAAGATGCCATTCTTTTCAAAAGTGTTATCTTGATTATAAGGAAATGGAATTCCGTCAGGATGATATTCCGGAATAGCTTGTTTTTTTCCGGTAACAGTAAAATCGCGGACAGCGATATTTCCATATAAGTCTTTCAGAATATATTGAATGTGATAATCACGCTCTTCGTTAAAATCAAAAAATCCATCACCTGTCATCCTGTAAATATTTAATTTATTTCCCGGATCAATGAAAGATTTCATGTAAAAGGACTTGTTGTAGGTCCATTCTTCCCAATCGACATAACTGTTTAGATACCTGGTTTCTGAAAAGGCAAAGTGAGCCATGTCTGACCGGAAAATTTCTTTTTTGTCTATTTTGAGGATGATTTCTTTAACACCGAATGAATTATGGGTATCGTTCATATAATCATAGGCTTTGACAGCAAATCCTACTTGTCCGTAAACAGTTGTTTTTTCGGGAGAAAGTATTTCATTTCCTTTTTTATCCTTTTTAATGTGTAGTGGAACTTTTTCCGTTTTTCCGTTAATAACTCCTTTCCCTGCTTTGGGATAGATCATGAATGATTGGAAAACCGGTTTCCTGGAATCATTTATTTTATCGGTGTAAAGAACAAGCGGATCGTGTGCTTCTTGTGTAGATGTTTCTCTTAATTCAAAATGCAAATGCGGTCCTCCGGAACTACCGGTATTTCCCGAATATCCGATTATTTCACCTTGTTTCACAGGAAACAATTGAGGAGATACCGAAATATCTAAAAAGAAAGATTGTTTGATATATTGCGAATCTCTTGCAAAAGTTTCCAGTTTTTTTGAGAAATGGTCTAAGTGTGCATACACGGTAGTTGTTCCATCAGGATGATCAACATATAATGCTCTTCCGTATCCGGAAGGACTGATGAATATGCGAGAAATATATCCGTCTTTTATTGATTGTACAGGGATTCCGGTAGTTCCTTGCGTTTTAAAATCGATACCCGAATGGAAATGATTGGTGCGTAATTCTCCAAAATTTCCGCTTAAATAAGGTGGAATATCCATGGGGAGAATTACTTGCTGAGATTTTGTTTCAAAGAAGTAAATGCAGGTAAAAAGTATTATAAGAATATATTTCATTGGGTTTAGTTTTTAATTTTTCAAATATACGTAAAAATCTGTAATAACAGGTAGGTGATCACTGAATCCGGCTTCATATTGCATACCGAAGAATGTTCTTTTAGGACGTTTCCCTCCGTGAGATTTGTCTTCAGTTAACAGAAATTCCGGATCATATATTTTCGGACTTTCATTGGTAATTCGAAATGAAGAGGATCGTTCTAGTAATCTTCTCGAAACAATCACTTGGTCTAACATTCCCCAATGTCCCTGGTATTTATGAGAACCTTTCATTTCTTTTTTCTCGAAATGATAGAAAAGGTTATAAAGTTCAAGTTGTTTGCTGTCTTTTGAAAGTTTATTGTTGTAAGGCTTAGCGCTTAATGTGTTGTAAATGGAAATATTAGAGGGTTCGTCGTTAAAATCACCCATAATAATGATGTTGGATTGTTTTCTGAGCATATACAAACTATCGGTTTTTTGTCTTAAAACCTCAGAAGCTCTTATTCTGTCAGGTTCTGAGGATTTTTCACCTCCTCTCCGGGAAGGATAATGGCATACGAAGATATCCAATGTGTCTCCGCTTTTTATTTTTCCGGATACGTATAAGATGTCACGGCTCGTTTTTTGTTTTGACTTGAATGGTATTTTATAGGAACAATAAGATATTAGCTTAAATTGATCGGGTTGATAAAGTAAAGCAACATCTATTCCCCTGGCGTCTTCACTATCTGTTATCACAAATTTATATGATTGTGATTTTAACGGGGAATATTGTGTTAAATCTTTCATAACCCGTTCATTCTCTACTTCGCATAAGCCTACTAATGCGGGAATATCCCATTCTCCGGCAGAGGAGATTACTTTGGCAATATTTGTCAGTTTTTGGTTGTACTTCTTTTTATCCCAATGTTTTTTGCTTGTAGGAAGAAACTCATTATCATTCTTGTGAGGATCTTTTTCTGTATCAAAAAGATTTTCAACATTATAGAACATCACCCGAAATTTTTCTTGAGCAAAGGTGATGGTTGGAAGTAGAAGAATAAGGAGAAAAATAATTCGTATTTGTTTCATATATAAGGTTTATTGAGACGGAGTCCATTCGTATGCTCCCATATCAGGCGCTTCATCGGATACTCTGGAAACACCGTTCATATCTTCCGGAACGGAAAGGGCATAAGTTATATTTCCTTTGTTTATCGCCGGAGAACCGGTTTTCAACCGGAAGTCAAAAATGACATTATCCCGGTCGATGGTTTTAAACATCGGATCTTTATTTAAAATATAATTGGTTATATAGCTTGTATTTAAATCTTCATAATTCATTTTAACTAAGCAATAATCCATGCGATAATTGAAATCAGAGACTGTTTCCGTTTTGTCGAAAGAAATTTCTGAAGTGCTCGAACCGTAAACTATACAATTATAGAAATTGGCTTGTAATAAAGGAATAGGAATGTCTGTCTTTCCTTTTTTAATATAATTTTTAAAGATTAAGGATGCCGTTTTTCTGTTTTCCCACACAAAATAGTTAGCTAAAGTACAATGTGTAAAACTGTATTTTCCTCCATTTAAGGAAACTAAAGCTTGACCGGCATTTGAAAATTCACAATTTTCGGCTTCAACATCACAACTAACAGCAGAGAATAAATTGTAGTATACATTAGTTAAAACAGAGTTAGCAATTTTCAATTTGGGATTTTCCAAACTTGAAGAATCCAAAGAGATGCCATGGACACCGTTTCGGATATGTGCGTAGTTGATTTCATTATGAAAACTGCTTGGATAAAAATACATCCCAGCCCATTGTCCGGGTAGTTTGTCATAAGAAATTCCCAATAAGCTTCCCAATCTTTCTCCTCTGATGGTTACCGGTTTATCTCTAGAACCTGTTATTTTGAGCACTCCGCGTATGTTTATCCTTGCTTTCTCGCGCATAAAAAGGGAAGTTCCTTCGGGAATGGTAAGTGTTGCATTTTCTCGTACCACTAAGCTATCGTATATCAAATAAGGTTTGTCATTTTTGAAGACGGAATCGGTTTCAATAATACATCCGTTTTTACAGATATATGCGTCTTGACCATAGGCTTCTAAAATGACTTGCTGTTTAACCGTATTTGTTATAAAGACGATAGAATCCAGCATGATTATCGGATTGTTATTGTTGTTTTCTTTCAAAGTCGTCTCTACAAAAACATACATACTGTCGTTAGGGCGTATTTCTACATTTGAAAAACTATGTCCGGCTCTTCCGTCCACATTGATCCGGAATCCACTTCTTCCTATACCTGATAATTGTATTGAACTGATCAGTAATGGTTTTTTGTTGTGGTTGTACACCATCAATTTTTTTGTTGTGGATCCTATGGTGGAAAAAAGGGTGTCGAATGACAGGGTGTCATGCGAAAATGCCAATACATCTCCCGGACTGGAAGAATAATCTTCATAATCATCTTTACATGCGGAAAATCCGATTGCAAACAAGACAAATAAAATAAAAAAAGACAATAATTTATTCATGAAAATCAGTTGCGCTTCCTATTAGAAACGCAACTTTTTCATATTTATTTTACAGGAATATTTTTAATAACTTCCAACAGAAATTTCCACCATTTTTCCACAGTAGATATTTGCATTTTTTCATCCGGAGAATGTGCTCCCAAGATCGTTGGTCCACAGGAAATCATATCTAACTGAGGGTATTTTTCTAAAAACAAACCACATTCTAATCCTGCATGAATGGCTTTTACTTCCGGTTTTTGCTTGAATAGTTTTTCGTATATGTTTTCTGAGATTTTGAGTATCTCCGAATTAGTATTGGGTTTCCATCCGGGATAACCATCGGAAGAAACAACATCAGCTCCTGCTAAATTAAATACAGAAGTGACCATATTTCCAATATCCGTTTTCAGTGAATTGGATGAACTTCTTTGACTTGTTGTTATTACGATCGTATTATTCTCTTTCATTTTTACAGAAGCAAGATTGGTAGATGTTTCCACTAATCCGGGTATTTCAAAACTCATTCCAATGACTCCGTGGGGACAAGCATACAAAGCATTTATTAAGTTCTTTGAAATTTTTTCTTCAATACATTTTTCCGGAATTTCTGTTGATTCGATTTTAATTTTTACGTTAGGATCTACGGTTTTTAATTCAGATTCTACATCGGCGGATAAAATGTTGAGAAGAGTAGCTGATGTTTCTTTTTCACCGAAAGGAATACCGATAACAGCGTATGCTTCTCTCGGAATGGCATTACTCAAGTTTCCCCCGTCTATTTGGGCAATCCGAAGAGGAACTTTTTGCATCAGTGTCCATATATACCGGGTTAATATTTTATTGGCATTTCCTAATCCTACATGGATTTCGCTGCCAGAATGTCCACCATTCAAATTTTTCACATGGACTTTGAACCAAAAATAGTTGGCAGGGGGAGTATCTTCTTTATATTTAAATGTAGCAATTGTGTTTTTTCCTCCGGCACATCCTACATAAAATTGTCCTTCTTCTTCCGTATCTAGGTTGATTAAGGTATTCCCTGAAAGAAATCCTTTTTGAAGAGCGGAAGCCCCTGTAAGCCCTGTCTCTTCATCTGTGGTGAAAAGACATTCCAGGTTTCCATGTTCGATTTTTGAGGAAGCTAAAATAGCTAATTGTGCAGCCACTCCGATACCATCATCGGCACCGAGGGTGGTTCCCTTTGCTTTGACCCAATCTCCATCGATGTAAGTTTCTATCGGATCTTTTTCGAAATCGTGTTTTGTATCGCTGTTTTTTTCACAAACCATATCTACATGTGCTTGCAAAATAAGTGTTTGAAGGTTTTCTTTTCCCGGAGTTGCTTTCTTTTTGATTAAAACATTACCGGCATTATCTTTAGAAACTTCTAGATTGTGTGATTTGGCAAAATCTAATAAATATTGTATGATCTTACCTTCTTTTTTTGAAGGGCGGGGAATTTGGGTCACTTCATGAAAAAAGCTCCAAATTTATTTTTGTTTTAAATATTTGACTGGCATATATTTTTCTTTTTATTATTGTTTAATGTTATCAGAAATTAAATTATAAATAAATGAAAAAAAACAAGAATAATCAAACAAAAAATTA
>JAVBMM010000066.1:0-5559 GCA_031552425.1 Bacteroidales bacterium
TGTATTACGATGGTATCCGTTGATTCCCAAATGGTCGGCTCGTAAAGATTCTCCGATAATAAAAATAACAGTCAGAGAGTCGTCAGCGGATGGACAAATTATTCCATCAGAAAGACCGGGACGATCAGCAGATATGATTTCTTTTTCATGATAATAGTTCTTTGTTACAAAGTAAATATTAAAAGGAATACGTTCAGAGACCGGCCTTTTAAAACGAGGGATTTGCATAAATACGCCAAAAAACAACAAAGCAAAACCAAGTTGTATGAAAGGTCTCCTGATAATGATCTTTTTGAAACGGTATATGACAAAAATGATGGAAATTAATAGAATAAACAATATAAAAATAATCAATCCGGGAGTAATTAAGTCTGCTGAAGTTTGCATATCGTTATTTAGCGAAGCATCAACAAGCATCGTGGTGAGTACGGCATTAATCGTATACCTGAAATATGCCAATATTGCACTGATGATATTGATCAGTGGAAACGTTACTGCAAATACATATTTGTTAATAGAAAGTATATAGAACAACCCCCAGATCCCAATTAAAACTACAAACCAGTGTCCTGCAATTGTGATAAAATCACTGATTCTATTGACAGGAGTATGTATAAAGTCAGTAGAAGAAAGAAATAATCCTGTGAATAGCGTAACTAACGAAACGAAACCTAATAATTTTATTGTTTCTTTTGAAAACATATTATACAAATTTATAGTATACCCTTTTCTCTTCCAAGAAGAAATGGAGCATATTTGTTAATTAGATATATTACAGGATAAAGTAATACAAAAGTAATCAAAGCATATGAAAAATTAATCCAAAAAGAATTATCTGCTGTTTCTAAAGGAATATGAAAAATAAAAACCTGAATGGCTTTAATAAAACTGAAACATATTAAATGAAAACCTAAAATAATGATCGTATTTCTTCCGTAAAAATGGAATAAATGATGATTTGGAATACAGTTACTTACAAAGATTAAGAATAAAGATCCTGAAAAAGCTCCGGCAAAATATAAAAAATAGTTATTGAAAGTACGATGAACCATAGAAATAGGGCCATTTGTATCATTAATGCTTGCAATATAAAAGGTTAATAGTCCGAATAAAATTACAAAACATATTTTGAGGGGAAATTTAATATTAGAAACATATCTTTCAATTAACTGCTTTTTCCTCAACCAATAGCCTATGTAAATAAATAACAATGCAAATACACTTACATCTAATCCAAAAGGCAGGCGACAGAAAGGAAAAATTTCTTTGAGGAAAATTCCTAAGGCAAAACAAAAGCAACAAACCAGAAAAGATGTTTTTTTACAATATCTTCTGCATAAGTAGAACATGATCTCCGTAAAAAAAAGAGAGGGTAGAAACCAGATAGGTAAGTTGAATCCCATATATTTATTAGTGGGTATGGAAAATATCGCTCCTATGATATATTGTTGTAGATGATCTTTAGATACAGTTTGCTGTCCGTAATTCCTTCCGAAGAAATACCAAAAAGATAAGGAAACAAAGACGAAAAAGGCATAAGGGATCAACAATGTTTTTGCTTTCCTCTTAACGAAATGGATAAAATCATATTGACGGGATGATATCAAATATCCGGACAAAATAAAAAAAAGAGGCATACGGAAGCTCCCGATAAACAAACGTGGATAATAAGGAATATTCAAGTGAGCCATGATGATCAGAAATATGGCCAACGTTTTTGCAATATTTATAAAAGGAATTTCTTTATTGTTTGTTATCACCTCGAATGATTTATTTGATTTTGCAAAGGTACAATACATTTTCTACAGACTTTATTAAAACGAAGAGATGATATATTTATTTTATGTTAGGCTCTTTAGAGTTGTTAGGTTGCGTAGTAACGAACGGCGAACGAAGTGAGCTAAGCATTTTTCTTTTTGCAATATTTTCACGTAATTTGTAACAAAATATTCTATCAGATATATTTATGAAAAATACATTTAGAGGAATTTTCATTCTGGCTTTATTTAGCTTTGTTTTGTGCGAAAAAGGCTTTTCCAAAAAAGGAATTCAGATTATTAGTAATATTGATCAAAAAAAGATTGATATCTTATATGATGGAAAATTATTTACCTCTTACATTTATCCGGATGATTTAGAAAAGCCGGTATTATACCCTTTATACACAGCAAAAGGTACGGTTATTACCCGTGGTTTTCCCCGGGATCCTCGACCTAATGAACGTGTTGATCATCCTCATCATGTTGGGATGTGGTTAAATTTTGGAGATGTCAACGGTTTGGATTTTTGGAATAATTCGTATGCGATTTCACCTGAAAAGAAGTCAAAATATGGTTCCATTCGTCATCGTAACGTAGTTAAAATGGAAAACGGAGTAAAAGAGGGTATATTAATCATCAATGCCGATTGGGTAGATTATCAAGAAAATATTTTACTGAAAGAAGAAACGCAATTTATTTTCAGTGGGGAAGGAGATTGTCGCATTATTGAACGTATAACCAAATTAACGGCACAAAAAGATCCGGTCACTTTTACCGATAATAAAGAAGGACTTCTGGCTATTCGTATGGATCGTGCATTTGAAGAACCATCCAAGAAACCGGAAATATTTCTGGATGCAAATGCCAATCCGACAGAAGTAAAAGTAATGAATAACGAAGGTGTTAACGGAATATATCGTAACAGTGAAGGTTTGGAAAAAGGAAATGTTTGGGGTAAACCGGCGAAATGGGTTAATCTATCAGCTGAGAAAAACGGGGAAGAAATTTCGGTAGCGATTCTTGATCATAAAGAAAATCCAGGTTATCCGGCTCATTCACATGCAAGAGGTTACGGATTATTTGCTACCAATAATATGGGTAGCAAAGTATTTGATAAGAATGCTCCATTATTTGTTCTTACGTTGAATCCCGGAAAGTCTGTTATATTGAAATATCAAATTATCATTAAAACCGGAGGTTATGCAACAGATAAAGAATTGAATCAACAGTTTGAGAAATTTAACCGTTAAATAATCATGCCGCTTCCTAAACAAAGTGTTGAATCTTTGTCATAAATAACACCAAATTGTCCGGCGGCGATTCCTTGTATTTTTTCATCAGAATCTATGCGGTAAATATCCCCGATACGCTTTAGTTTTCCGGTAGTAAATTCCGGTGTATGCCTGATTTTGAAAGTGATCTCCTTTTCATCTGAAAATTCTCCCCAAGGGTCTTCTGTAATAAATTGGAATCCTTGCATGTTGACTGTTTTCCCATATTGAGTTTCCGGATCATAACCATTAGAAACATATACAATGTTGCGGTGAGAATCTTTTTTTATTACAAACCAAGGCCCTCCACTCAATCCCAGGCCTTTTCTTTGTCCGATGGTATGAAACCAATATCCACGATGCTTACCGATAACATTACCGGTTTCTAATTCAATGATCTTTCCTGGTCTTTCTCCCAGGTATCTTTTGATAAAATCGTTGTAATTGATCTTTCCTAAAAAGCATATTCCCTGGCTATCTTTACGTTGAGCACTCGGTAAGCCTTCCCGTAAAGCAATTTCTCTTACTTCGCTTTTTAATAAATCTCCAATAGGAAACATCAATTTGGAAATTTGCATATAATCTACCTGTGCAAGAAAATAGGTTTGATCTTTTATCTTGTCTTCGGCGGTAGAAAGATATGTTTTTCCATTTATTTCGGTAGTACGGGCATAATGTCCGGTGGCTATTTTATCAAAGTCTTTTCCCCATTTTTGTTCGAAACAACCAAATTTGATCAATTTGTTACACATCATATCAGGATTTGGGGTTAAGCCCCTTTTTACAGCATCAATGGTATAATTTACCACATTTTCCCAATATTCTTCATGTAAAGAAACTATTTCGAAACGGCATCCGTATTTCTTTGCGATGTAAGAGGTGATTTCAATATCTTCTTCGGAAGGGCAATCTATATATCCGTCTTTATCTTCCATTCCGATCTTTATATAGAAAATCGTCGGGTCATAACCTGCTTCTTTCAGCCGGTAAACTACCACTGAACTGTCGACTCCTCCGGATACCAATGCTGCTATTTCCATGGTGCAAAGGTAGGAATTTTTTGCTTTCTGTAAAAATGTATATCTTTGTACTTCAATTATTACAAAAGCATTTTATATGAAAAAGTTAGTAGCATGCGTTGGATTTGTTTGTCTGATTTCTTCATGCGATTTTACAAAAGAAAAAGATATGGAAGCACCCGATAATTTTAATTATAATGTAGAACGATTCGCTGATTTACAAATACTGAGATATTATGTTCCTGGATTTGAAAATTTGACGTTGGATCAAAAAAAACTGATTTATTATTTATCTCAGGCTGCCATTGAAGGACGTGATATTTTATTTGACCAAAATTACCAATATAATTTGACCATCAGACGAACTTTGGAAGCTATATATCTTCATTATGAAGGAGATCGTACTTCCGAAGAATTTCTTCAGTTGGAAGAATATCTTAAACGGGTATGGTTTTCTAATGGAATTCACCATCATTATGGAGAAGAAAAATTTACACCGGATTGTTCCGAAGATTTCTTTATACAAGTTGTAAAAAGCATTGACAAATCTTTGCTTCCTTTGGAAGAAAATCAATCTGTACAAGCATTTCTGGTGGAATTGGTTCCTGTTATCTTTGATCCGGATGTAGATGCTAAGAAAGTCAACCAAGCAGCAGGAGAAGATTTGATTGCTACTTCTGCAAATAATTATTATGGTCCGGGCATTACCCAACAAGAAGTAGAAAATTTTTATGCCAGTATGAAAGATCCAAATGATCATACTCCAATTTTATATGGACTTAACAGCCAATTGGTTAAAGAAGATGGGAAATTAAAAGAACGTGTATGGAAAGAAGGAGGGATGTATTCTCCTGCCATTGAAAAAATTGTTTATTGGCTGGAATTAGCGGAAGATGTTGCTGAAAATGACAAACAAAAGAAAGTAATAGAATCTTTGATCCGTTATTACCGTACAGGGGATTTACACGTTTTTGACGAATATGCTATTGCCTGGGTACAGGATGTTAAATCCAGAGTAGATTTTGTGAATGGATTTACGGAAACATATGGAGATCCTTTAGGTTTCAAAGCAAGTTGGGAATCTATCGTCAATTTTAAAGACCTAAAAGAAACCAAACGTACTGAAATTATCAGTAAAAAAGCACAATGGTTTGAAAATCATTCTCCGGTCGATAAACGTTTCAAAAAAGAAAAGGTGAAAGGTGTAACTGCCAAAGTAATAACTGCCGCTATGCTGGGAGGAGATTGTTATCCGGCCACTCCGATAGGTATTAATTTGCCTAATTCTAACTGGATAAGAAAAGATTATGGTTCAAAATCCGTTACTATTGGAAATATCACTTCTGCATACGATAAATCCGCACAAGGAAGTGGTTTTAATGAAGAATTTGTGTGGAGTGATGCCGAAAGAGCATTAATTTCTAAATATGGTTTAACAACAGATAATTTGCATGTCGATTTACACGAATGTTTAGGACATGGTTCCGGAAAACTTCTTCCTGGAGTGAG
>JAVBMM010000051.1:0-15185 GCA_031552425.1 Bacteroidales bacterium
TTATACCTCAAGGATTTAAACTAAATGAATATGTGCTAGAATCGTATTTAAAGAATGCGGTGTCGACATTCGCATATGCAGGTGTTTTTTATAATAAAATTAGAAATCCACGCCCTTTTTTCGATTATTTACTTACTCTTGATTATGATTTTCGATTTTATGTATTTACAATAAAAGAAGCCGTTTTTACGAAAGAAATTTTGAATTATTATAAGCCTTTATTAAAAGAAAAACTACAAGTTAGATATAATTTAGATAGACATAATTTAATTACAGAATTAAGTGCAATAGATTTTTTAATTAATTTTGAAAATTCAACAAATAATCAAATTCCGAGTAAACTGATTGATTATACTATTGCAAAACGCCCTATTTGTAGTTTATCATTTAAAGACTTAAAGTTTAAACGTAAATTTGATGATTTTATAAATGGAAATTACACAGATAGTACAAAAATAGATATTAAAGAATTTGACATACAAAGAATAGCAAAAATGTTTTTGAGTTGAAAAATTACATACTAATGAAAATAGCTCAAGTATCTTATTCTGCGACAAATACGACAGTATGGGTTCGTTTAAAAAAAGCGATGGAAGCCCATGGTGTTAAATTTCAATTGTATGCAGTTGAGAGTCCGTTGAAAAATGTAACTCATCCTAAGAAAGAATCAGCGATACATTATAACTTACGAAAATATAAAAGAAAAGTTTTTCAGAAAATATATCCTTACAAAATGCCATCAGGTGGATTGTTGTTCTCCTCAGTTCTTTTTACGCGTAATATCAATGATATGTATTCTTTTAAAGAAGATATTGTTCATCTTCATTGGCTTGGAAATATATCTATAAATTCTTTGAAGAAAATCAAACAACCAATAGTATGGACACTACATGATACTTGGGCTGTGACTGGAGGTTGTCATTATAATCTGGATTGTGATAAATGGATAACTGGGTGCGAATATTGTTTTCAGATAAACAGTAATGTATCATCACTATTCTTTAAAAAGAAGAAAAAAGTAATACAACGACTTAACAATTTAACAATCATAACCCCAAGCCAATGGTTAGGAGAAATGGTAAAAAAGAGCCCTGTTTTTGCAGGAAAAAGGATAGAAGTTATTCCAAATTGCATTGACACAAGTGTTTTTCGGCCAATGGATAAAGATAAGGCTAGAAAAAAGTTACATATCCCATTAGAAAAGAAAGTTATAATATTTGGTGCCGTAAATGCAATTAATGTTTCTATTAAGGGATTTGATTTATTATGTGAAGCATTGGCTATTTTAAAAAAAGAAAATATTGGCAATATACATCTTGTTGTTTTTGGCGCAAATAGGGACGAAAAAATTGAAAATGAATTAGCATATGATGTTACATTTTTAGGTATTCTGTATAGTGAAGAAGAGTTGAGTTTAGCATATAATTGCGCCGATATATTTGTAGGACCTTCACGGCAAGATAATTTACCGGGAACTTTTATTGAGGCTGCTGCTTGTGGATTGCCGGCCGTAGGCTTTAAAGTTGGAGGGGTTCCTGAAATATGTATACATAATGAAACTGGATATATTGCCTCTCCTTTTGATGTAACTGATTTAGCAAAAGGTATTCAATGGTTGTTTGAAGATGAACAAAACAGAAAAAGATTGGCAAAAAATGCACGCGAAAAAGCAGTGAAAGATTATAGTTTCGAAGTCATAGCTCGTAAACATATAAGTTTGTATGAAGATTTAGTTCGACAAAGAAAATGATTAGGTATTTTATTTTTTTAGAAAACTATATTGTTTCTTTTTATTCAAGAATTTATAATTGGATTCTTTTCAAAATAAGGAAAGTTGAGTATGGAGCTTGTTTAACTCAAATGTGTAAATAGAAATGATTGTAGTTGTTCCAATAGCGGGTTTGTGTAATAGAATCAATGCTGTTGATTTGGCAGTTGACATGAGTGAACGTTTTAATACAGAAGTAAAAATTCTGTGGAATAAAACGAAAGAATTAAATTGTGCTTGGTGTGATATGTTTTTACCTATAAAAGAAAATAAAGTTGAGCTTATTGACAAGTCTCATTATCCACTTTTATATCATGTGCCTAATAAAAGAAATTTATATATTCCTAAATTCTTGCAAAAAATAAAATTTGATATAGTTGTTTATGCTGAAGAATATTTGGATTTGATTAATAATAACTATGATTTTTCACAGTGGAAAAACAAGAATGTCTATACAACAACATGGGCTGCATTGTATAACGATTGTAAAAGATTTGATAAAATTAAATTAAATTCCGAGTTGTCTGCTCGTTATGAAAGAGAGAGAGAATATTTGCCACACAATTGTATAGGCGTTCATATTAGAAGAACAGACCATAGTTGGGCTATTAAATATAGTCCAATAGAAATGTTTGTAACTGCGATGAATAAAGAGATTGAAAAAGATGGGTCTGTGTGCTTTTATTTAGCTTCTGATGATATGGAAACAAAAACTTATTTGAAAAATATTTTTGGGGAAAGAGTAATTACAGATTTTAAGGAAACATCTCGTTCTGATGTTGCTGGTATGCAAGATGCAGTTATTCAGCTATGGTTATTGGGAAGTTGTAGGAAAGTATTGGGTTCTTATAATTCTTCTTTTAGTTATGTAGCCTCTCTTCGTAATAATTGTGAGTTGGTAATTATAAAACAATAATATTTATGTTGTTGTCAGTCATCACTATAAATAGGAATAACGCCGATGGTTTACGAAAAACCATTGAAAGTGTAATCGCTCAAACATTTCAAGAATTTGAGTATATTGTTATTGATGGTGCTTCCACAGACGAAAGCGTAGAGATAATAAAATCATATAAACACATTGATTATTGGGTAAGTGAACCGGATACGGGTATCTACCATGCGATGAACAAAGGTATAAAAAAAGCCTCCGGAGGCTATTTGCTATTTCTGAATTCGGGCGATTATTTGGTAGATAGATGGGTGTTTGAACAAACAGATTTAAAGAGTAAAACACAGGATATTCTTTATGGCGATTTGGTATTTGAAAATACTAACAGGAAGCGTATACAGCATTTTCCACAAAAAATAACATTTTATTGGCTATATACTCAATATTTAGGACATGCTTCTACTTTTATTCGAAAGTCTTTGTTTGATAAAGTGGGTTTCTATAATGAATCATTAAAAATAGTTTCCGATTGGGAATTTTTTCTTTTGGCAATAGCCATACATAATTGTTCTATGTTTCAATTAAATTATGTTGTAAGCGTTTTGGTGGAAGGAGGCATTAGCAACAACGAACAATTTAGAGAAAAAGTTAAACAGGAGCGGCAGTATGTGATGAAAAATAAATTTCCGGTATTTGAATCCGATTATGAGCAACTATATGATTTACGACACAATAAATTGTCAAAAAAAATAAAAAGAAAAATAAAACAGTTTCTAAATATATTCAAATCAATATGATACCGAAAAAAATACATTATTGTTGGTTTGGGAAAAAAACCTTTCCTAAACTGGTTCGAAAATGTATTGCTACTTGGCATAAGCATCTGTCCGATTATGAATTTTGTCTGTGGAATGAAGAAAATTCGCCGATGGATATACCTTTCGTGAAAGATGCATACAAGGCAAAAAAATATGCTTTCGTAGCCGATTATGTACGCTTTTGGGCATTATATAATCATGGAGGTATTTATTTGGATACGGATATGTTTGTGGTAAAATCGTTTAATAATTTATTAAATAATAACGTTTTTTTTGCTTATGAACAAGAAAAATTATCTCTCGTAGGCAATGGTGTTATTGGCAGTGTAAAGAACAATTCCTTTATTAAGAAAATAATGGAACAATATGAGCAGGAAAAATTTGATCCAAACAATTTAGGTAAAATTATTATTCCCAATATTGTTACTCCTTGTTACAATCAATATCAAAATAAAGAAGAAATAACAATTTATCTGTTTGACTATTTCCATCCGTTTCCATTTACGGAAAAAAGAAATATAAAGCAGTTTTTAGATTACAAGACATCAAATACTTATGCTATTCACTTGTGGAACTTTAGTTGGTATCCTTGGTATAAAAAAATTGTACGTGAAACAATGATTTATTTTAAAAAAATTATTTCATGAAACAATCACATAAACTTATATTATTATTTAATTTATTCCGTATTTTGCCTATATGGATAATTATAAGATGCAACAAACAATATGTAGTTATTTGTGAAGATATGTATGCATGGAGAAAGTGGAAAGGATTAAAAATAGATCATGATTTTATATTGTTTTTATACTTCATGTCTATTTATAAAGAGTTTCGCAACATAGTGTACAAAAGGATAGGAACTGTACAATATTTGATTAAATGGCTATGTCCAGCATTAAATTCTCTATACATCCATTGTAATCAAATTGGTGGAGGTTTTTTGATACAACACGGATTTTCCACTATTATTACGGCAAAATCTATAGGTCGGAATGTGAAAATATATCAACAAGTCACGATCGGATTCAAAGGCGATAAGTGGCCTGAAATAGGAGACAATGTTGAAATCTCATGTGGTGCAAAAGTCCTTGGTGGAATAAAGATTGGTAACAATTGTATGATAGGTGCCGGTGCAGTAGTAGTTTCCGATATTCCGAATAATTCGGTAGTGGTGGGAGTTCCTGCCAAAGTAATAAAAACAATTTCAAAAGATATTTCTGAATATTATCACTGAATGAAAATATCAATCATCATACCGGTTTACAAAGTTGAGCAATATCTTGATGAATGTTTGCAAAGTGTTTTCAGCCAAACATACAAAGATTTGGAAATCATTTTAATAGATGATGGTTCTCCTGATAATTGTCCACAATTGTGTGACAAGTATGCACGACAAGATAGTCGAGTACAAGTGATACATAAAATAAATGAAGGAGCAGCGGAAGCACGAAATGAAGGACTGCGTGTTGCAACCGGTGAGTTTATCATGTTTTTAGATGCTGATGATTTTTGGATGGATAAGGACGGATTAAAAAAATTAGTACAGGTTTTTCAAAAAGATTCAAATTTAGATATTGTACTGTACAATGTACAACATTTTAATGAAAATACACAATCGTTTTCCACATCTGTAAAACAATATGACTTAACAAAAACTACAGGTCATAAAAATACAGTTTTATCCTATTTAATAAAAAATAATCTTTTTACATCAAGTGCTTGGATTCAAATGATAAAGCGAGATATAATTGTAAATAATGCTATTTTTTTTGAGAAAGGATTATTTTGTGAAGATCTAGATTGGATATTGTCATTATGGCAATGGGTTAACAAAGTTTCGGCATTAAATCTAAATATGTATTGTTACCGTCATCGATTAAATTCTACATCCAATCAATATCTCATTAAACAATCATATGATTATATTTATATTTTAAAAAAATGGATGAATTTGTCAAATGAAGATGAGCAGTTTAAATCAATTGTTATGTTATATTTATCTGATTTGTATGCCTCATTCTTTAGACACTTTTATATGATAAAAAACCAATATCGTACTGAAATAAGTGTAAAATTAAAGCAATTGAATACACTTTTATTATATGCGGCAACCCCAAAAGCCATATTAGTTAAAAAGACAAAATCATTATTAGGATTTAATTTGACTTTGAGAATTTTTGGGATATATGGTTTGTTGCGTAAACGAGGAGTAAAAGGTTTAAAACTTATTTTTTTCAATTAATTCATAGCATGTTATCTTATTTTCCTAAATATTTTATAAATAAAGCCATTGTTCTTTATATTGGATCAATCATCGTTGTTTCTTTACTTTTTATTTCCCATACCATGTCATGGTATTGGTATATATTCGGACTTATTGAAGTTATTGGGTTCTTTTATTTCTCTAATTTGTTAACAAAAAGATGGATAAATATTTCGGAAAAAACATTTTTAAAAAAGTTGTTTTCAACAGCACTGATTATACGTGTCATCTGGGTAATATTTAGTTATTGGTTTTATATTTTAATGACAGGCCAACCTTTTGAATTTAGTGCTGGAGATGCTATTGGTTATCACAAAGAGGCAATATGGGTGCATCAATTGATTGCTGATGGGAATTTGGAATCTTATTGGGCATTTATTAGTGGTAAATATTCAGATGCGGGATATCCATTTTACTTGGGATTACAATATACATTGACGGGAGACTCTATTTTTATTGCTCGTATTATCAAAGCAATTTTAAGTGCATTTATGTGCATTTTGATTTATAGATTAGCCGCTCGCAATTTTGGTGAAACAACTGGACGGATGGCAGCTATATTCTGTATGCTGATGCCAAATTTGATTTACTATTGTGGTTTAAATTTGAAAGAAACAGAAATGGTTTTCCTATCAGTAGCATTTGTAGAACGTACAGATTTGTTATTGAGGAGTAAAAGATATACTTTTTTCAATATCCTGGGTCCCTTATTACTGGCAAGTAGCTTGTTTTTATTTAGAACTGTCTTAGGAGCAACTGCTTTAATGGCCTTTTTTTCAGCCCTTGTCTTCTCTTCGGCCAAAATAGTGGGCTGGGGTAAACGTGCGTTAATTGGAACTTGGATTGTTCTAGCTGTTGGTTATTTTCTAGGAGGAAAAATTTCCTCCGAAGTAGAAGAGGTTTGGGAAAATAGAACTACAAATCAAGAAAAATCATTAGCATGGCGTGCTTCTGAAAAAAATAAAGCCGGAAATAAATTTGCAAAGTATGCAGGAGGCGCTGTTTTTGCCCCTATGATCTTTACAATTCCTTTCCCGACCATGATTAATTCCCCGTGGCAAGAAAATCAACAATTAATGAATGGAAGTAATTATGTAAAAAATATTACTTCTTTTTTCACAATAGCAGGAATCATATTTCTTATTTATCGAAGAAAATGGAGAGATCATATTCTTATTTTATCCTTTTTGATAGGATATTTAGGTGTAATTGCCATGAGTGCTTTTGCTCAATCAGAGCGTTTTCATTTGCCAAGTCTTCCCTTTGCGCTGATCATTGGAGCCTATGGATTATCCCAGATGACAAATAAAAATAAAAAGCACTATAAAATCTATTTGGCAATCATATTTGTTGCAATTATTGGATGGAATTGGTTTAAGTTAGCTGGAAAAGGAATTATATAATTTATTTATGAAAAATATTTGGTTATTAGTATATTACTGCTTTGCTCAATATTTACCAAAATCGACAAATCCAATTGTTGGAAAATTCCCACAATTTATTCGTCGATTTCTTTGCAAAAGAATATTTACTGCATGTGGAACCGGATTAAATGTGGAAAATAGGGTCTATTTTGGTAAGGGAGCTGATTTTTATATTGGTGATGAATCAGGATTAGGGTCTAACTTTAAATCGCTAAATAGAATTGTCACTATAGGAAATTATTTAATGATGGGAGAAGATGTACTTTTTTTAGGAGGAGGGCATCATTGTAATCAATTGGATATACCCATGAAATATCAAGGAGGAAAAGAAAAAACTCCTTTGAAAATTGAGGATGATGTGTGGATCGGAGCCCGAGTAATTATTCTGTCCGGATGTACACATATAGGGAAAGGTGTTATCATAGGTGCTGGCTCCGTGGTTACAAAAGATATTCCCGATTATGCTATTGTTGGAGGAAACCCTGCAAAAATTATCCGATATAGAAATCATACACAATAATGAAGATTTTGATTGTTTGTAGTTATCGAAATTATGCAGTACATACCGAATATGTTTCCGCATTTATTTATGAACAGGTTTATTCATTGCGCGAATTAGGCTGCGAAATTGAATACCTACTTGTAAAAGGAGGTGGATTAAAAGGCTATTTAAAAACCTATTTCAATTTAAAAAAGATCATTAAAGATCGGAAGCACCAAATCATTCATGCGCATGGAGGTTTATGTGGATTTATTTCAAATTTACAACGCCAGATTCCTGTCATAACAACCTATCACGGAAGTGATATCAACAATTCTAAAAGTCGCATAATATCAAAATTTCCGATAAGATTTTCCAGATTCAATATTTTTGTTTCTCTAAAATTATACAATCAAATAAAAGAAAATGAGAATTCAATGGTAATACCCTGTGGTATAGATGAAGATCTTTTTACTCCTATATCCAATAGAGATGACTGTAAAAAATATTTTCAATTTGATTTGACAAAAAGGTATGTTCTATTCTCCAAAATGTTCTCTATTCCGGTTAAAAATTATCCTTTAGCCAAGGAAACGATAGAAAAATTAGAAAATACGGAGTTGGTTGAATTTATAGGATATACTCGGGAAGAAGTCCCCAAACTAATGAATGCATGCGATGCTGTGATCATGACATCTTTCTCGGAAGGGTCTCCACAATTCATCAAAGAGGCCTTGGCTTGCAACTGTCCGATAGTATCTGTGGATGTAGGCGATGTTAAGGAATTGATTGACAATGTAAAAAATTGCTATCTTTGTCAATATGATGCTATTGAATTGTCAAATAGATTGAAACAGATTTTTCAGTCCGGAGAAAGGTCAGATGGACATAAACAGATTAAAGCATTAAAATTGGGAAATAAAGAAATTGCACAAAAAATACTAACGATATATCATTCAGTAATTAAAGAATAACTTATGTGGCAAATCCTTAAAATAGTATTTTTTTTTTCACCCAGATTTATTCGGAATTTTTTGGAGAAGAAGAAACTGCAAAAAATGCTTGCAATATGGAAAGAGCGACAAAAAGTTAAAGTAAGTAAGCAATATGTTAACGAATTATTTGACAACATCCCGTTTCATTCCGATGTTTTTATTCATACATCTTTGTTTAATATCGGAAAAATAGAAGGCGGATACAAGGAAGTTGTCAAACAATTAAATGCGGGGATTTTGGATAAAGGCTATACACTTTTATGTTCGGCATTAGCTTATAAAGGCAGTTCCGAAGATTTTTTGAAAAAGAAAAAGATTTTTGATATACGAACAGAACCTGTTGAAATGGGAGCTATCAATGAGTATTACGCCTTACTGCCAGACGCAAAGCGAAGCATGTCTCCGACCCATTCTGTGTGTGCTGTCGGACCTAAAGCGGAGTACTATACGCAAGAGCATCATTTAGCTGTGACTCCATTTACCGAATTAAGTCCGTATTTTAAAATTGCAAAAAATAAAGGTATATTTTTGATGTTTGGTGCGGAGCTGTATCATCTCACTTTTGTACATGTACTGGAGGATTTATTGGATAAAGAATTTCGGCATGTATATACAAAACCGTATGCAGTACAGGTAATTGATGAATCGGGAAAGGAATATTCAGGGCAATTTAAAGCGCACGATCGCTTCCGATCAATCATGCAAAGATCGAAAATGATCTTTAATCAGATAAGACAACTGCCTTCTACCAGAATTTTTCCGTTGGGTTGCTCAGAATTGGTTCTTTTAGATAGTGTTGATGTGATACTCTGTTTATTAAATTTAGCTAAACAAGGAGAATCCATCAATGGACATTTCCATGTTACAAAAGAATGTGAAAAGAAAATAGATTATTGGATGAATTATTTTGAACAATTAAAAAACGACTAATTTTATAGGTTATGGAACTAAAAGATTTTATCAACAATTTTGCTTCTCTATTTGAAGAAACCGAAACTAGTATTTTTACTCCGGAAACAAAATTTAGAGATCTAGAGGAATGGTCATCATTAATGGCTTTATCCATTATTGCCATGGTGGATGAAGAATATCAGGTAAAAATTAAAGGTGATGATATTCGAAATTCATCGACAATAGAAGATTTATATCGTATTACTAAATCGAAGATGTAATGGCTTTTTTAAAGATTAATAACGTTGCCATCAAAGGCATTTCGGCCTGTGTCCCTAAAACCATTGTAAAGAATAGCGACTACAGCGGTTTTAAGGCAGAAGAGGCTGAAAAATTTATACTTACCACGGGAGTCGAGCAAAAACGGGAAGTGACAGCCGATATTTGCACTTCGGATCTATGCCTTCATGCTGCAGAGCAGTTGATTCGGGATTTAAACTGGAATAAGGCGGATATTGATTGTTTGGTATTTGTTTCTCAAAGTCCTGACTATCTATTACCGGCAACATCTTGCATGTTGCAACAACGACTTGGCTTAAGTACAGATTGTTATGCTATTGATATTTCATTAGGATGCTCAGGTTGGATATATGGATTAAGCGTTGTTGCCGGTTTACTTTCGTCATCCGGAATAAAAAAAGGACTTTTATTATGCGGGGATACGCCTTCAAAATCATGTCCTCCGAGCGATAAAAGCACCTATCCTCTATTTGGAGATGCAGGGACTGTAACAGCTATACAATATGAGCCTGGGGTCGAGCTCAAGTTTCAAATAGGAACAGACGGAAGTGCTTATCAGGCGATTATTATTCCGGATGGAGGGTCTCGAAATCCATTCAATTTGCATTCACTTGATATGAAAACTTATGAACCCGGTATTTCAAGAAATAACGTTCAGGTGAAGTTAGACGGAATGGATGTATTTTCATTCGGTATTTCTCAAGCGCCTCCAAATATAAATAGCTTGTTGGAGCATTTCGGTTTAGACAAAGAAACGGTAGATTATTTTGTTTTCCATCAAGCCAATCTATTTATGAACGAAACCATTCGTAAAAAATTAAAACTTCCGAAAGAAAAAGTTCCGTATTCTTTGAAAGAGTTTGGAAATACTTCTTCTGCGTCTATTCCCTTAACGATGCTAACCCAGTTAAGTAGCGGACTTTCTTCTTCAAAAAAAGAGATCATTGCCTGTGGATTCGGAATCGGATTCTCTTGGGGAAGCGTTCATTTTGTAACGGATCATATCGTTTGTAGTAAATTAATAGAGATATAATGTACAATCCATTTTCATTGTCTGGAAAGACTATATTTGTTACCGGAGCTTCTTCCGGCATAGGCAAAGCAACAGCTATAGAATGTTCCAAAATGGGAGCGCAATTAATTATCACCGGAAGAAATGAGGAAAGGCTTAACGACACATTCCAATTGCTAGAAGGAAAAGGACATGTAAAAATGATAGCGGATTTAAATGTTAAAGAGGATTTGGATCTTCTTGTTAATCAGATTCCTCCATTAAATGGCATCGCTCATTGTGCCGGAATGCTCATAACTTTACCTTTCCCGTATATTTCAAAAGAAAAAATGGATACCATTTTTGAGGTAAATTTCTTTTCACCCACTTTAATTACCCAAAGATTATTAAAAAATAAAAAAATCAAGAATAATTCGTCCATTGTTTTCATTTCATCTCTAGCGGGCGTTGTATGTACAACATTAGCTAATTCTATGTACTCTGCGACAAAAGGCGCTATAAACGGAATGGCTAAAGGAATGGCCCTTGATTTGTCTCATAAAAAAATAAGGGTAAATTGTGTCAATCCAGGAATGATTAATACTGAAATGATTAACGAATCTGTAATTACCAAAGAACAAGTACAGGAAGATGCTAAAAGATATCCCTTAAAAAGATATGGAAACCCTGAAGAAGTTGCTTATGCTGCCATCTATTTACTATCTGACGCTTCTGCTTGGGTAACAGGAAGCAATCTTATCATTGACGGAGGTCTTACCTTACAGTAATAATATGAAAGCATATCTCAAAGCCATATCCTATTATTTGCCTAAAGAAATATTAACTAATAAAAAATTAGTTCAGGAATTTCCGGAGTGGACACTTGAAAAAGTCGCTCAAAAAATAGGTATCAACCAACGCCATATTGCTGCCGGGAATGAAACAGCGTTGGATATGGCTGTTGCTGCTTCTAATAAACTTTTCGAAGAACATCAAATAGATAAATCAAGCATTGATTTTGTATTATTGTGTACCCAGAGTCCCGATTATTTTTTGCCGACAACTGCTTGCCTATTGCAAGACAGATTGGAGTTGTCGACAACTTGCGGTGCGTTGGATTTCAATTTGGGCTGTTCAGGTTTTGTTTATGGACTTTCTCTTGCCAAAGGATTGATTGCCGGAGGTATCGCTAAAAATATTTTATTGGTTACTTCTGAAACTTATACGAAACATCTGCATCCCAAAGATAAGAGTAACCGAACGATTTTTGGCGATGCTGCTGCTGCCACATTGATATCGAATGAGGGTTTTGCAGAAATCCTAAATTTTAGTTTAGGAACCGATGGTAAAGGAGCTGAAAATCTGATTGTCAAATCGGGTGCTTTACACCAACCTTACAAAACAGGCAAGGTGGATTTTGATGAAGAGGGGAATCCCATTTCGGACGACTACCTTTATATGAATGGATCAGAGATATTTAGTTTTACATTAGAAGCAGTTCCTCAATTAATAACAAACACCTTGCAAGCGAATCATCTTTCAAAAGAAGATATTGATTTGTTTGTATTTCATCAGGCGAATAAACACATGATGGATTTTCTTCGAAAGAAAATTAAGATTATTCCGGAAAAATTTTATTATTATTTGGAGAAGGTGGGGAATACGGTTTCTTCCACAATCCCAATTGCCTTATATGAAGCCCAAAAGAAAAATAAATTGCAAGGAAATATATTACTAGCTGGTTTCGGAGTGGGTTATTCGTGGGCAGGATGTATTCTGAAATGTAGTGACGCATGACAAAATTGAACTTAATTTTTACACTCGATTACGAAATTCACGGCAATGGAGAAGGCTCTCCTCTTCAATTGATGATAGAACCAACTTATCGCTTGATGAACCTATTAGAAAAATATGGATTCAAATTAACTATTTTTGGGGATATTGCTGAGATTCTTTGTTTTAAAAAATATTTTGAAGAAACCGGAGACGATCGATTTTCATATAAAGCCATAGAAAAACAACTTCAAAAGGCAATCCGAAGAGGACATGATGTGCAACTACATATTCATTCGTCCTATTTCAAAGCAACTTACAATGGAAAATCGTGGGAACAATGTTGGGATGAATATAATATGGCAACACTTTCTTACGAGCGTATTGATGAGATGGTTAAACAATCAAAAGCATACCTCGAAGATCTTTTGAAGCCGATTGATAAAGACTATTTATGCCATGTCTTTCGAGCTGCCAATTGGTCGATGATGCCGATAGAAAATATATACACTGTTTTGGTAAACAACGGGATAACGATTGATACATCCGTTTATAAAGGAGGTAAACAAGGAGGAAACGTAGATTATGACTATGCCGATGCTTTTAGCAATTTATATTCATACAAAGTAAATCCTCTGAATATCAATTCATATGATCCAAATGGAAAATTAACGGAATATCCCATTTATACTGAAATGCGATATTTTTGGTCGTTTATAACTCCTGTCAGATTGTTTCGCATGATTCGGACAAAATTTCATAAACATAAAAAGAATCTAGAAAGGTCAATGGAAAAAAACACCAATCAATTGTCATGGCGTTCGTTTTTCGTGAAGAGTCCCTGGAAATTAGATTTTAATCAAGCCTCAGGGACGCAATTGATCAATTCCCTGAAAAGAATAAAAAAACAAACTAAACATAATTCTACTGTAAACGTTGTTTTGATAGGTCATAGCAAAACATTTATTCCATATAATGAAAAAACGTTAGAGAAATTTTTGATCTGGGCACAAAAACAACAAGATATTACAGGTTCTATTTTTGAAACCAATGGAGGAATTAATCCTTATAGTTAAAGCATAACGAAATTTTATAAATTTGCTCAGAACTTTAGCATGAGCAAACAATAAACAGATATGAAAATAATAGTTTATCTCGGTCATCCGGGACATTTCCATTTATATAAAAACAGCATTAACAATTGGAAAAGTAAAGAGCATCAGGTTATCATTTTGATAAAAAAGAAAGATGTGCTGGAAAATTTACTGCAATCTGCCGGATTTGACTACATCAATATCCTGAAAAAAGGCCGAAAAGATTCGAAAATCGGTATGTTTTGGGGAATGATACAAAGAACTTTCCAAATACTCAAAGTATGCAGAAAATATAAACCCGATATTTTAACAGGAACCTGCGTCGAAAATTCATTTGTCGGCAAACTTCTCAAAATACCCGTTATCAATTTGAACGAAGATGACGCCGCAGCAGTACCCCTATATGTAAAATTAAGTTATCCATGGGCCAGCGTGATATTAGCTCCCAAAGGGTGCGACTGCGGGGAATGGGAAACAAAGGCCATTAAATATGACTCATATCATGAATTAGCTTATTTACACCCTAACCACTTCACACCAAACAAAAAAGTTGTAGAAAAATATTTTTCCGTAGAAAAGCCATACTTCATCTTACGGCTTGTCAAACTTACTGCTCATCACGACAATGGAATACAAGGAATGAATACTGTCATTGTAGAAAATATAATTCAATTGCTAAAACCTCATGGTGATATATACATTACCGCCGAACGCAAATTAGAAAGTCAATTTGAACAATATAAGATCAAAATAGATCCTTTAGATATGCACCACATAATGGCTTTTGCACAAATATATATCGGTGATAGTCAAACAATGGCAGCAGAAGCCGGCGTATTGGGAATACCCTTTATTCGCTTCAATGATTTCGTTGGAAGAATTGGATATTTAGAAGAATTGGAAAACCATTACCAACTAGGATTTGGAATTAAAACAAATGAAATAGAGAAATTGTATAATACCATAACTGAATTAATCCAAATGCCTCTTCGACATGAGGTTTTTCAGAAAAAAAGGGAAAAAATGCTTTCAGATAAAATTGATTATGCAGATTTCTTGGCTTGGTTTATTGGAAATTACCCACAAAGTGTTACAATAATGAAAGAAAATCCTAAATATCAATATAATTACAAATAACTTTCTTTATTGTCATCACCGGCAATTGACAAATAATATTTTTTTCAAAATAAAAGAATTACTTTTGCAAGTAAAATAAATTTTTAGTAAAAACTCGCACGATAAATACTTTTAAATCTCAATGAACAAAAAAATAAAATTCGCAGTAGTAGGGATGGGACATATTGGCAAGCGCCATGCCGAAATGATTCGACGGAATGAAAACTCTCAACTGATTGCGATTTGCGATATACTCTCAAAAGAAAAATTAGGGATAGAGGATATAAAAGAACCTCTTTTCAATTCTATTGACGAATTATTGAATTCTGACCTTACCATTGATGTTGTATGTATTTGTACTCCTAATGGATTTCAT
>JAVBMM010000072.1:0-3361 GCA_031552425.1 Bacteroidales bacterium
AAATCATAAATTACTGCTTTTGAAAGGCAGAAATTCCACTCTTCTTTTTCGGTTATGGATATTACTTTAAAATTCATTATCAATAGGCATTGTTATCGCCTGAAAACATTTTAATTATTGTACGAAAAATAATTTTAACGTCCAATAAAGGAGAATAATTTTCTATGTACCAGACATCTCTTTTTATCCGTTCTTCCATATCTTTTATGATTTTGGTTTCTCCTCTATAACCTGTCACTTGTGCCCAACCTGTAATACCGGGCTTCACCAAATGCCTGACCATATATTTATCTATCAACTCGGAATATATTTCTGTATGTTTGATCATGTGAGGACGAGGTCCAACCACACTCATTTCTCCTTTCAATACATTATAAAACTGAGGAAGTTCATCTATATTCGTTTTTCTCATAAATTCTCCGATCTTTGTCGTTCTGGGGTCTCCCTTTTCCGCTTGTTTTTCATCTGCTTCTATATTAACAGTCATTGATCTGAATTTCAAACAGTTAAATTTTTTTGCGTATAAACCGGTACGTTCCTGTTTAAAAATAACAGGACCAGGAGAAGAACGTTTTATCAAAACAGCCAGTAATAGATATACTGGAGGATATATTACTATTAGAACAAACAATGAAAAAAGTATATCAAATAATCTTTTTATAAATCTATTATGCCAATGTTGCAAAGGCTCATCTCTCACTGCAATTACTGGAAATTGATCGATATTACTTAAAACCAATTTCTTTTTAAGATACCTATAAAATTCAGGAACTATAAAAAACCGGATCATATTTTTTTCCGAGAAATTCAACATCCCAACAATTTTTTCATCTTGAGAGCCCGGCAAGGCACAATAAATCTCATCTACTTTATTTTTCAGGCAGAATTCTTCGACATTTTTAACAGTTCCTATGTAATCAGGAAGAGATTCCTTCAATGATTCATTATCATCAAACAAGCCCATAACTTTATATCCATAATATTCCTGGGTTTTCATTTCATCATATAACTCTAAACCAACTTTCCCTACTCCTACAATTATGATCCGTTGATAATTATGCCCAGATATGCGGTATTTCTTCAATGCAATACGGGCAATTACTCTCCAACAGTTCAACATAAAGAAAAAAACAATGTAATATATAATCGTAAAAGAAGAATCTAAATCAACCGAAAATATATTCAAGCAGGAAATGAACAGGAAACAATGTACAAGAACAAATAAAGAAGATCTTCTTATAACCTCTTCTATAAATAAAACCCTTTCAGATAATTTTATCGGAACAAAATAAAGGCAAAAAAAGTAACATGCATTCAACAATAAAAGCACTTCATCCTTTTTTCCAGAAATAATAGTATCAGTGTATTTTCCGTACCAGTAATAAATAAGTATAAAAAGGCTATTAATCACAAGAATATCTCCCATGACAACCAGCCATTTTATTAAAAATCTCTTATTTTTACTCACAAAAGTATTGTTTTATCAAAGTTTTTCTATGATTATCCTTGTTTAACGTAGTTTAAATATAGAACTATAAAAAGTCATAATTATTATAAATCTATACAAAAAAAGTATCACCTAAAATGATACTTTTTCAATATTTTTTAGAAAATAAACTAAAACTATTTTATCACTCAAAATAATTCATAATTTTATAACCGGCATTTTTCAAGAATGATTCTTTCTTCATCAATTTCAAGTCGCTCTGCATCATATCTTTAATCAAACCAAGAAGATCAAATTCCGGTTTCCATCCCAGTTTTTCACGAGATTTAGAAGCGTCTCCAATCAACAATTCCACTTCTGTGGGCCGAAAATACGCAGGATCAACTCCAACCACAACATCTCCAATTCTTTTTTGTATACTTTCCAAGAATTCAGCACCTACTCTTTCTTTAAATACAGACTCATTAACCGATCTGATAATTCCTGCTTCATTTACTCCTTCATATTGAAAATCAACTTGAATACCAATTTCCGCAAATGATTGAGAAATAAAATCTCTGATAGAAGTTGTTACTCCGGTAGCTATTACATAATCATCCGGTTGATCTTGTTGTAAAATAAGATACATTGCTTTGATATAATCTTTTGCATGTCCCCAATCTCTTTTACTGGAAAGATTTCCCATAAATAATTTTTGCTGCATACCCAAAGCAATACGAGATATTGCACGTGTCACTTTTCTTGTAACAAACGTTTCTCCTCTTAAAGGAGATTCATGATTGAAAAGGATGCCATTGCTGGCATGCATATTATATGCTTCCCGGTAGTTCACCGTAATCCAATAAGCATATAATTTAGCTACTGCATAAGGGCTTCGTGGATAAAAGGGAGTTGTTTCCTTTTGAGGAACTTCTTGTACTAAACCATACAATTCTGAGGTTGAGGCTTGATATATCCGGGATTTTTTTGTCAAACCAAGTAAACGTACTGCTTCTAATATACGTAAAGTACCTATACCATCTGCATTAGCTGTATATTCTGGTAAATCAAAACTTACTTTCACATGGCTCATCGCAGCTAAATTATATATTTCATCCGGTTGTGTTTCTCCAATAATGCGAGTAAGATTCATTGAATCGGTCATATCTCCATAATGTAAAATCAAGTTTCGATTTTCCATGTGAGGGTCTTGATAAAGATGATCAATCCGATCGGTATTAAATAAAGACGATCTTCTCTTAATTCCATGCACTGTGTATCCTTTTTTTGTAAGAAACTCTGCAAGATAAGCCCCGTCTTGACCGGTAATACCGGTTACTAATGCAACTTTTGACATTATAAATTAATTTTAATTAGCAATATACCATTGATATAATTTTTCAACTCCTTGTTCTATTTCTATTTTGTGATCCCATCCTAAAGAGTGAAGTTTAGTTACATCTGTTAATTTCCGCATTGTTCCATCCGGTTTTTCAATATTAAAATATAAATCTCCGGAATAATGTACAGTTTTAGCAATCAAAGTTGCTAAGTTTTTAATAGAAATTTCTTTACCCGTGCCTATGTTTATATGTGTGTTCCGAATCTCATTTCCTTTAGGTTTTAGATCTTTAAAGTCTACGTGTTCCATTACGAAAACAGAAGCGTCAGCCATTTCTTCGCTCCAAAGGAATTCTCTCATAGGAGCTCCGGTCCCCCAAATTTCAATCTTATTTTTAAAAACTCCAAACTTATTCAGGATATTTTCTATTTCTGATTGGGTAGATTGTCCTGAAATTGAAATAACCGGGCGTTTATTCAAATCAGCTTTTATAGCCTCCCAATTTTCTTCTATCCAACATTTTCCCAGGTATATTTTACGCAACAGTGCAGGAAGCACATGCGATTTTTCCAGATCAAAATTATCATTCGGCC
>JAVBMM010000188.1:0-8773 GCA_031552425.1 Bacteroidales bacterium
ATTGCCAAATTCCGGAAGAAGATATAACATAATTCATTGGAACATCATAACTGTCAATAGGAATATCATCCGTTAATTGGAAATCAAAGCAAACACCTATGGTAGGAGCTGATATTTTTGTCAAAAACCTGTCGTAAAAACCTTTTCCTCTTCCCATTCTGTTTCTTTTTTTATCAAAAGCCACTCCTGGAACAATTACTAAATCTATTTTTTCTAATTCAGTATAAATTTTTCCGGTTGGTTCCCAGATGCCTAAGGCTCCTTGTTGCATGCTTTTTTCACCTTCATAAACTCTTATGATGAGATTTTCTCCTTGTATTTGCGGAAGTAAACATTTTTTTTCTTTGTACCAGGTAGATAGGATATGATGAGTTTTCACTTCGTCTGGAAGACTGTGATACAGTAAAATAGTTTTAGAAGAACGGAAAATTTCCATCGATTCCAGGTGTTCTTGGATTTGACCTGACCAAATATTTAACTGTTCCTGGGAATATTGTTTTTTTTGTTCAGCAATGTGTTTTCTGAGATCTTTCTTGTCCATAACTATTTTAGATGTTTTTGTCTGTATGTTAGAGGAGCTGAGCCAAATTGTTCTTTGAAACAGCGATTGAAATAATGGGGAGAATTGAATCCAGTAGCATAAGCAACCTCCGAAATATTCATGTCAGGATTGTTTAATAACATTTCTGCAGCTTTTTTGAGCCGGATATTTATAACAAATTGATTGGGAGAAAGTCCGGTAATTCCTTTTAATTTATTGAACAGGGAGGTTCTACCCAAACCTAACTCTTTAGCGAAAAACTCTACATCGAAAGTTTCATTTTGTATGTTACGTAACACTATTTCTGTAGCTTTATTTAATAAATCCGAATCGGAAGAATTAGTGGTTATTTGTGGTATGTTGAGGTTTGGATTACGAACAAATTTTCGTCGTAAAACCTTTCTGTTGTTTACCAAATTATTACATCTGATAATTAGAAGCTTAAGATTAAAAGGTTTGGTTATATAATCATCCGCTCCGGTTTTTAATCCTTCGAATTTATGCTCTACAGCAGTTTTTGCAGTTAATAGTATAACGGGAATATGGCATGTTTCCGGACTGTTTTTTATTTTTGAGCACAATTCTATTCCTGACATTTTGGGCATCATAATATCACTGATGACAATGTCCGGATTTATTTTGTTCAGTTTTTCCCAACCTTTCCGGCCGTCTGTGGCTTCATGTACTTGATAAAACGGATTGAACATTTCAGATAACATTTTTCTTAATTCTTCATTGTCTTCTACAATTAAAAGTATAGGTTTCTTTTCTCCATTATTGTCTGTGATTTCAATGATTTCTCGAATGAATTTTTCATCTGGAAGTTCATTTTCATAGAAAGATATTTCTTTCACAGCATCTGTTCTAATAACATTTTCTCCAAAATGTACATCTCCTTTTTTCAGCAGAACAGTAAATGTCGATCCTTCTTTATAATTGCTTGTTGCCAAAATTTCTCCGTGGTGTGCTTCTATAATTCCTTTCGAAAGAGCTAATCCGATTCCTGTTCCAAGATTGTTCTCTTCTGCATTTGATTGATAAAAACGGTCGAAAACTTTTTTAAGTTCTTCCGGTTGAATACCATGACCGGTATCTGTAATAGAAAATTCTACATTATTTCTAAAATCTTTTACAGATAGGATAATTTTCCCTCCTTTTTCTGTATATTTAAATGCATTAGAAAGTAGATTGTTTACTACTTTTTGTATTTGCTCAGGGTCGAACCAGATAAATATTTCAGTCTGTTCATGTATAAATTGAAATTCTATTCCTTTTTCTTTTGCATAATCATTGAAAGTTAAGAATATTTCTTCTAAGAAAGTAATCAGATTTAAATAAGAAACTTTTAGTTTTAAGTGCCCTTGTTCTTGTTTCCTGAAATCTAATAATTCTGAAATCAGGGCTTTGAGATTACTGGCATTTTTATAGATATTCAAAATTTTAGAATATGCAGAAGGAGGAATGTTGTGTGTATGCATCAGTGTTTCTGTTTGTCCTAAAATAAGAGTTACAGGAATTCGTATTTCATGAGAAATGTTAGTAAAAAATCGTAGTTTCGCTTGTGTTAATTCTTCTGTCTGCTTTTTTTCTTTTTTCTCATATTCTAAGGAAGTTGTCAGTAAAAGACGGGTTTTAGCTTGATTTCCCAACCAAACAATGATGCAAATAATTAGAATAGAGTAGATTAGATAAGCTTGCCAGCTGAAATAGAAAGGGGGCTTAATGATAATGGATAGAGATTTAATTTTATCTGGGAAATTAACTCCTCTGATTTCTAATTGGTAAGTTCCAGGATTCAGATTAGTATAGGTAAGCATTTTTCCGATACGGGCTTTCATCCAATAGGTTTCGTAACCTTTCAGACGATATTCTACTTCTTCGGGGTCAGAATGTACATAGTTGTCTGTCATGAAGTTAATGGAGAAAACCGAGTATCCCGGTCGTAACACAATTTCATTGGTATATGGAAGTGATACGGAAAGAATATTGGTTTTGTCTTCTTGTACTACTTCAAAGTTGTTGACATATAAACGGGTAAAAGAAATATTGAAAGGAGAAGGAGGGGTGGGGAGTAGGTCGGCTTCTGAAAAAATGGTCATTCCTTCTATTCCTCCTGCATATATCATTCCTCTTTTATCTACAAACAGGCTTCCTTCATTGATTGTTTTCAATGGAAATCCATTTTGGTATGTGTAATTTGTAAATGTAGTGTCGGATATATTACAAATAGAAAGGCCTCTGTTTGTTCCTATGAGTATGTTACCGGATTTAGCTTCTTTGATAGCGACAATATTGTTGTCGGACAATTGATTTTTTTCTTTGGTAAATACTTTAAACGTATTTGTTTTCGGACAATATAAGTTTAAACCGAATCCGGAAGTTCCTACCCAGATGCGTTGTTTACTGTCTTCAAAAACAATACTGACGGAATTTGAACTTAAACTGGAATTAGAGTTTTTTATGTATTCGAAGGCTGTGAAAGATTGAGTATTTAGATTATAACATACTAATCCGGAGTTAGTCCCTGCCCATAAACGGTTTTGAGAATCTATGATCATAGATCGTACAGCCTTTTTCATCTTTTCTTCTCCTTCCAAAAAGTAACTTATTTTTCCGTCGGAGGGATTTAAAACACAGATTCCCATACTTGTCCCTATCAGTAAATCATTACCAAAAGGAAGTATGGAATTAGAGTTTTTGAACATTTCATTGAGTTCTTTTCCGTATGTCGTGATTTTCTGATTGAAAATATCGTATTTGTATAATTTATGTGTATGGGTTCCTAACCATAAGCACTCTTTTGTAGGGTCGTACCATATTTCTTTTAAGTTTTTTTCCGGTATTCCGCTGATTTTTTCCGGATATGAAGTGAATTTTTTTGTTTTCGGTTCGTATGAACATAATCCTCCTCCTTCCAAGCATATCCATATTGTTCCGCGTCTATCTTCGGTGAACTTACCAATAACTTGGTCTGAGAATTCGTTTCCTTTTGGAAAAAATATCCTGAATGGCTGATTTTCTGTATTGAGGTAATTTACTCCTCCGAAATAAGTACCTATCCAGACTGTTCCTTGGCGATCTTTGAAGAGGCTGGTAATGGATTTGGAACTTAAACCTAATGTATTCCCTTCTGAGGAAGTGAAAGAATCAAATTCTTCTGTGATAGGATTGAAACGAGATAATCCGTATTGTGAACCTAACCAGATATATCCCATTTCATCTTCGCAGGCAACTCTTATGTAGTCGTGAACTATAGAATTGTGATTTTTTTCATCATGTTTGAAATATTTTATACTTGAAGGGGTGTATTTGATTAGTCCTTCGAAAGATAGTATCCAAATATTTTTGTTATGATCTTCAAGAACCTTTCTAATAATCTTTCCCGGAAAATGTTTAGTCAAAGTCATGTTTTTATCCAAAGAAAAGAGTCCGGTAGAAGTAGAAATCCAACAAGTGTTCTGTGAATCTTCATCAATGGAATATACCCTGAATGAGTTCCCCAAAGTACAAATATGTTTGAATATATTATCCTTGAGATCATATAGCATGAGTGAATTTTTTAGATAAACCCAAATACCATTTTTTCCTTGAGAGATACAATATACATTTTCTTCTGCGATTGTTTTGAAAACTTCTTTTTTTAGGTCAAGAATAACAAAAGAAGATTCGGCATGAAGGTACAAATGTCCTTGTTGATCCCCTAAAACATTTCCAATCCATGCTTTGGGTAAGGAGGTTGTATCTCCGGGTACCGGGCGAAATACTTTGATCGAATTACCATCATAACAATTTAACCCGTCACGTGTACCAAACCACATTCTCCCAAATTCATCTTGAAATATAGAATTGATAGTCACTTGAGAGAGCCCATCTGTAGTTTCCAAATGATGAAATGTAAAACTTTGGCTGAAAATGGGTAAATAACATATGCTTAATAACCAAACTAATATGATTCGTATGGTGTTATTCATGTGATAAAAAGGTAAAAAACTGTTTGAAATTAGTCATACTATCTTTATATATACAAAGTTGTATGTTTTTCAAACAGTTTCCAAATCTATATTGAATTTTACTTTATAAAGACTTTTTTTGTAACATTTTTACAATGTACTAAATATAATCCCGGGGAGACAAAAATATTTTTTCTTCCTCCGGTTAATTGCCCTGCAACAATTAGCTGTCCGGAAATTCCATAGACAGCATAAGGTATATCTTCTGTGGATTGTAACACAATAAATCGTCCGGAAGTTGATAGATGGAATGTTTCATCATTTTTGAATTCCGGAAGTTTTGTATCTCCTCCAAAAGGAGTTATCTTGATGTCATCAAAGTAAAAGTTCATAGCTCGGGTTGTTTCTGCCGGCCTGTCGATCCAAATTTTTACTTGTACGGTGGGATCTTCGATGTTTAGCTCACATGTTTTCATTTTCCAACCACTTTCAAGTTCTGAAGAGGGAATGCTGTAACGTGTTACCCAATTTGGTTCTGACTCAGTAGCGGTTTGTATGCATAAAGTTGAACTTTTTCCGTCATTTTGGTAACGTTTCACCCAAATCCTGAATGTACCTGCTCCATTATCCAACTTTGGAGTCACAACATATGTTTCTGTACTTGAATGGGGACGAATACCCCAATCACTGTAGAAATCTCCATGATTAGAGTTGGAATCCCTTGTATAAATTCCGCTTGCTTGGGCAAATCCTCCTTTATTGTTTGAAGCTTCCACCGGAATGCCATTGATATATCCTTTGTATTGTGTAAGAATAACCTTATATTCTTGAGTAGAACCATTTTCTGCTACTACTTGTATAGTTATGGTTCTGTCTTTTTTGGAACCTGTAACATCTTTTGCCGGAGTAATGTATGCTCTGGCTTTGGTATCATTGGTTTCCACTGTTATATCGGGAGATATTTTTTGTTCGATAGATAAGGTATAATTATATTCATAAACATCAGAAGAAAAACCTCTTAATTTAGGAGGATTATAGTTTGTTCCACCAACACTTTGTTTTACTCCCATATATATCATTTTTAAACTTGTATCTGAAGAAAAGTTTTTCAATCGTTCTGCTAATTGGGCATCATATAATGATGATGGTTGGAGTCCAGGTTGATTAGTTCCTTCTATATATCCGGGAAAACATCCGCCGAATGGCCCTGCTTCGTTGACAATTGCAGCTTTATTACCGATACCGTAGTTTTGTGCCGTAGGTGGTTTTTGTATGACGGCTTTTCCTCCAGCATTGCTGTTACTTAATTCGCAATTCCACAAAACGCTGTGTACTGCAGTCCATCCATGAGAAGTGCCGTAACTTCCACGGTTGTAGAATCCTATTCCGAAATCTCCTGCGCCGGAATGTACATGGTTGTTTGTAAAGTTATCGAAAAGTAAACCGGAAGTCCATCTACGGTGTCCTTCTGTTACTGCATAAGCATATTCGGCCGTACAATCTTTCATGACAATTCCTGAAACAGATGTTGTTCCGTTGGAAACATAATGGTGTCTTCCATAATTAGCGTAGCAATTTTTCAATAAAATTTGTTGACTGCCAAAATGAAAGTTGAAATTATATCTTCTGCTTCCGTCTATTATAGACACCGGATCGATTGCTTTGCATTCTTCAACCGTACATCTGGTGGTCCAACGGAAATTAAAAGTATTCATACTGAAATGTGTAGCTACAACATTTCTCATCCAACTGTTTTCTGTATTAGAAAGCGCCAACGCTTCGGTGGCGTGTGCTTCATCAGGTTTATAAGTACCGAAACGCGTAGTAGTGGTATCCCGGTTATCATAATATGTATCTAATCGCAAATTTTCTACTCCAACTTCTTTTACAATACCTGCAATTGAGAACTTATGGATATAACATTGTGTTAAAGATTTTTGTAAAGAATAATATACCGGCGCATCAATAGAAATTTCTTTGGTTGAACTATTGATAGCCGTGATATAGCGGTTGTAAACGATGTCTAAATCATCATCCATTGTCCAAGGACCAGCGCCGGACGAACCTACACCTCCCGATATCGCATCGAACCAAGCTTGAGTTTTAGGGTGCCGGATGGCGATTTGATCTCCGACACTATATCCGGAAACACTTTCTACATGGAAAGATTTGGAACCGGCAACAACGATATTGTCTGTTATATTTGTTTTATTAGTGATACTTTTACCCCAAGTGTTGTCTGAATTACCTCCTACAGTGATTAATCGACGCTGGGAAGTTCCGGTAGCATATAGAATAGTCGAAGTTGCCGGATTATCTCCTGATCCTTCTCCTCTTAGAACAACACCGTCGAATGGCATGGAAATTTTTGTAGCGATTTCGTATTTTCCCGCTTTTAATAATAAAGCTCCACGGATACCATTTGCATCTAATGGTAACAATCCCATTTCATTGATGGCATCTTGTATATGTTGGGTGTTATCTCCGGAAATAGGAGATATTTCTTTTTTTACCGGAACATCAGGTATAGGGATTCCTCCACCTCTGTATCCGGCAGCTCCGAAATCGGGTAGGGTATAACCGTATTCATCCTGATGATATGTCAGGCTTCCATCTACACCCATAGAAAGTAATTTGGATTGCCATGGATTAGTAACAGGTTCTGTTACTTGTTTGCAGAAAGTGACGCTGTCTAAGACAAAGTTACCCGGATCTGCTGTTTTTTGGACGCGATAGAATATAGCATAATATCCGGCTTTTGCTTGCGGGATGACGAATGTAAATTTCAATTCTGTCCAATCAGGCTGATAATAAGAGAAAGAAAAACGGCTTGCTTCTACAGCTTTAATGACAGCCTCTGAATCGGAAGTAGATCCCCCTCTTTTTAACAAAAAAATCTCTGTGAGGATAGCTCTGCCTCTCAAAAAATTACTTAATACATAGGTACCCGCTTCCAGGTTCATCTCAGGACTGTCAAAACGCGTCACTGTGTTCGGTTGATGAACAATTCCTAAAGCGTTACTTCCTGAACGAACATTGGTTTGTATCTTTTTATAAGCACTTAAGGTTTCAGTAGGGGAGTATCTTGTTCCCCATCCTGTAGGAAAAGTACTTCCTGCATTCCAATTTTCAAAGTTTCCGTTTTCAAGCAGGTTTGTTTGGGCATTTACTTGTATAAAAAGACAAGTAAAAAATAAAAGGTAAAAAAGTTTTCTCATGAAAAATTGAATAAATTAACATGCAAATATAATATAAATGCTTTATAATTATGTGGTAAGAATATTCAATTTATATGTTAAAAAAGTACAGTGCCTAACTGTTCCTTTTTTCTTAACACCATTTGCTCGAGGCCAGAAAATTGACTTTTAATTAGGAAATTATAACGAAAAACTCCAAAAAACCGGTGACCTAATGTCGATCTTTGAAGGCAACCTCTTTTGCTATTTTTTGACAGAAAGCTACGTCTGTCTTACTAACTTTCATCAGAATTACCGATTCTCCTGTAATATCGGTTGTCATATAAGTAGTGGGAAGTTTATCGGGTATTTCATTTGAAATGCTTGCAACAAAAACACATGCCGTTAAGAATGTCCCCAAAGCGCAAGGATGGCTGCCGTCAGAGGTATATAGTTTAATATCAGGACGCAATTGCCGGGCCAAAGCCCATGCTTTACCTACAGGAACGACGATTGCTTTATTTTGAGCTGCGACATCAGTATAAACCTGGTTGATTGTCTCTTGCGTTTGAGGGGTCTTTTCTCTTGCCCATGTAAGATAAAAATAAGGTGTCGCTTTATTCTCTCTGATAAGATCGCAAAACAGTTTTCCATATTTTCTGATACTGTCAGGTTCATCGATTGTTCCTAAACTATGTTCTTGAAGGATTACAATATCATAATTCCCGTTTTTTATCACCTCTTTTGTTCTCAGGCCCTTTTTCCCATTCCAATGTTCGCTTAGCCTGGCTCCACCCGCTGTGCTCTTCTTTGTTATCAACTTTGTTTTTGTTTGATCCGAAATACCGGAAACAATTTGTGGCAGATTCTCAAAAAAAGTGTAACTATTCCCTACAAAAAGAATTTTCAAAGAATCTTTTTGTGCAAAACTTCCGGGAATAGTCAAAAGAATAATGCTGATTAGAAGAATGATACGTTTCATTTTTTTATATTTTAAAATAGGATAGATACAAATAATATATTGGTTATTAGGTGATTATTTTTAGTGCAAGTTGTGGAAATTTACGTAAAACGTTCGTTTACAAAACGTTCATTATATTGCAGAT
>JAVBMM010000206.1:0-5320 GCA_031552425.1 Bacteroidales bacterium
ATTTGGAAAGGACCGGATCCATTAGCTGAGAAGTATTATTCCATCAGTCCGTATGTTTACTGTAAAAACAATCCTGTAAATCGGATTGATCTGGATGGAAGAGATGACTATTATTCAATGGATGGAAGATTTCTTTCTCGAGATGATAAAGAAACAGACAATATAATCATTCGACAAGATAATTATTATAAAAAAATGTTGAAATCTTCAAGTATTCCAGGTTTGGATTTATCTAATCTTCCAGATCACTTTGATACACCACTAACAGATATGACTCTTTCTGCAGAAGCATATTCTAATATTTTTACTGATGTTTTATCAAGAAGCGGTTTTGATGTAGGTACCTTGCAAAATGGTCATATCTCTGTAAAAGTTCTTGATAATAGTGATTGGTATATTGTTGACCAATATAATAGTCCTTCAAAAGTTGACTCTCATGCATCAACAACTTTAGACGGAACAAAAATTACCGCTACAGTAAGGTCTGGAGAAGATAAAGAACTTTACGGTACTTTTTCAAATATTCAAAATATGTTGGGAGATCATGAATTTACAGGACATAAAGTTAAGGGGTGGGGAAATGCAACACAAACTCACTATAAGGTCTATGAATATCAGAAAGAACAACCTTCTTGGCAAAAGGCAACTCCATATTATAGGAATACAATCGACAAAATCTTTGAACCATATTTAAATTCACGGAGATAATATGAAAAAATTTATGATTGTCTATATTGTGTTAGCTGTTTGTCTCTTGTCTTGCAAGAAAGAAAAAGTACCACGATTTGTGAGTATATCTACAATAGGTATGCGTACAAATTATTATAACAATGATAGTATTCAAAAAAAAGATGGATATTATCCGGCTATAATATATATGTTGCTTTCAATACATAATACGTCTGACGATACATTGTTTTTACCTCAAAAAACACTATTGGATTCATCATCTTTTATTAAAATATCATTTGGAAATGATAAAATAGATAGCCGTTGTGTGTCTTATCCAAGCAAAGGAATTCTCCTTCCACATGATTCAACATCTATGGTAATGGCTGCTCATATATGCAAAAAGAATACATCAGATATATTACCAATGTTGAAAAATTGTGTTCGTAATATTAATTTAGAATATATTATTATGAAATCTGATTCTTCGTTTTCAAAATATCCAATGCCTGATTCTATTATATTTAATATTAACAGAAATCTGAAACTTGATTATAGGGACATAGACTCATTTGGAGAACAAATAGAGTGGATTTAATATTTTTCACTAATTACCAATACGATAAAAATGGCAATATACTTCATTTGAACTGTTACTGTATGGGCTATGGATATTCTCATACAGGGCTTACAGATAATCTATCTTACCTGCATGATGGAAATCAGGTTACCTCTATTACAGATGAGGGTGAGATATTTTATGACTATGTTTCTGAGGATTTTATCGACTACAATACAGAAGCGATTGATTTCACATACAATTCCAACGGTTATGTTAATCAGGATTTAAATAAAGGAATTAAAAATATCACCTACAATTATTTGAATTTACCGGAAAAGATTACCTTTGGAGGGGGAAATACCTTGACTTATGTGTATGACGCTTTAGGCGTAAAGCGGAGAATGGTAATAGGGACAAATCTTGATGATCAATACTCTCCTTTAAGCCAAACAACCGAATCAGAAGAATCTGAATTTGACTATGAACTTTCTCCGATTGATTATCTTAGTAATTATGTGTACCGGGACAATGTATTGGAGCGTATCCTTTTACCTAACGGACATATTTATCATCAAAGAAACAGGTATGATTACAATTATTATATAAAAGATCACTTGGGAAGCATCCGGGTGATGAGTGATGAATATTATAATGATAAATGTAACCATTATTATCCGTTCGGATCGATGTTTGGTATTAGTTGTGAAAATGATCACCCCTACAAATACAATGGCAAGGAGCAACAAAAAGACCATAGATTAAATTGGTACGACTATGGCGCCCGGATGTATTCCGCTACAGAAGGTATTTGGAAAGGACCGGATCCTTTGGCTGAAAAGTATTATTCTATCAGTCCGTATGCCTATTGCAAAAATAACCCTATAAACAGAATTGACCCGGATGGAATGGATGATTATTTGTTGCGTGATGATGGAACAATGATACTGGCATTGAAAAATGAAGATAAGTATGACCAATTGTATGCAACAAAAAGAGATGAAGGTGATCATTTGATTGTGGCAGGTGACCCTTTTAAAGTTAATGATAAAGGTTTATTGCCTCAATTACAAGGGAAAGGAGGAGTTGCCGAAACATCAAATTCTGCGGATGCATTTGGAGTCTTCAAATTTGCAGCGGATAATTCCACTCCAGAATGGAGTTTGAAGGGATATGGAACAGAAGGAGGGGGTAGTGGGTTCTTATTGTCAACTTCTTATGACCCAGAGAGAGTTATTAGTGGAAATGGTAGTTATGATCCTTCCAATTTACTTTTTAGTTTGCATAGCCACCCTGCTGGTACTGATAATCTTGGTCCTTCCGGTAGTTTAACAAAAGCACCCAATAGCAATTCTTATTTTCCAGGTAATCAGGGTGGTGATTTATACAATATGATTAGTAATTTTAACATAAATCCCAATACGAAACATTATATTTATCATACAGGAACTAATAGTTTGATTTACTATGATCATCTAACAGCTGTAAATAAAAGGACTCCGAATGAGAGAGGTCGTAATATGGGAGTTATGAATTCTACAAGCCAAATGCGTAAAAGAATAATTGGTCGTTAATAATAAAAAAATTCATAGCCTTATGAAAATGAAGTATATTATTGTAATTTTAACTAGCCTATTATTAGGAAGTTGCGTGGAGAAAGTCTCCTCTCCCTTTAAACCCTCTTTAAAACTAGTTATAACAGAGTTAATAGATTCGTTAAAGAATGAAATTGGAGAAAATAAATTACTCTCAATCCAGTTTTTTTCCCCTGATTCCCATACTGATTATCGTAACCGACAAGGTGGTGAAATAAGTATTTGTCTATTAGATGGTTATGCAAGTGGTAATATGGATGGTTATGCAAAGATAGGTACTACCACAATAGCAATTTATAATTTGAAGGATGATATTTTTGAATTAGTGAATAAAAATGAAATTACTTTTTTTACTGATACTATATTAGGGTTTAAAGATATTTGTTTTTTAGATCTAACGGGGAAAAAACAACTTTTTTACAAAATTACTTCGGAAGAAAGTATTACAAGAGTTTCATATTCTATGGATTTTTTATACTTAAAAGCTCTTAGAATATTGCCTAGATGCCGAGGAGATATATCTTGGACACCATCAGAGAAAATTTGGTTTCATGATGATAGCCTTCGAGTAGAAGAAAATTTAAAATATTATCAAAAAGAAGTGGAATATTATAGGAATAAAAGGTCTGAATAAATAGGTATGTTCCAGACTCTTAGTGGAAAAATGCTATTCAGTCAGTCCGTATGTTTATTGTTTGAATAATCCTGTAAAATATGTGGATCCTAATGGTAAAGACATTTGGATTTATTATAAGGATGAAAATGGTGGTAATCAAAGATTCATTTTTAATGGTTCTAATTTTAAAGAAGCCCCTAAAGATCATTTTGTAAAAGATGTTTTAACTTCTTATACATATAATATTGTAAATGGAGGTGGAGATAATTTGCGAGAAGCCGCAAGGAATGAAGATTTAACTATAAAATTAATACAAAGCGAAAATTCACAATTTGTCTCTAAAAAAGATGGTTCAAATCACGTGGAATGGAATACCCGATGGGGACTCCAAACTAGTGATGGACATACAATGTCTCCGGCCACAATATTAGAACATGAAATGACACATGCTGTAGGCTATAATAAAGATTCGAAAGCTTTTAAAGAGAGAAAAAATACAACAGATAGCCAGTATGGCAATAAAGAGGAAAGTGTTGTAATTACTGGGTCTGAATCAAAGACAGCACAAGCAAATGGAGAATTTCCTTTAGAATACATAAGACCTGCGCATACAGATGGAACTTGGATTAGAACAGCAAGTCCGATAAGCAATAAATAGCTTCCTGTTTACAATGGACTAATATAGTGATTCCTGAAAAAAATCTCTCAGAAGAATTTTAACTTTTAGAAAAGTAAAAAATGAAATATATATTTGTTTTGACATTATTTAGTTTTTTATGTTTGTTTCAATTTTGTCATAAAAAAGATAAAAAAAACGAGGTCGTTGTTTCCTGTAATGCACAAGTGGATTCAATTAGAGTAATATATTATAATTTTTGTTGTTTTGAATCTCCATTAGCAATAAAGTGTAATGACCTTATAAATGCAAAAAGGGCTACATTTGAAAAAATTAATGACAAAACACACCCTTTATGGCCAATAGATTATACTGGAGTTATAGATACATTAATTATAGATTGTAATGTTTTGATAGAAATACAAAATGAATTGAATAATCTAAGAAATGAAAACTATTCTGATCATATTGATGCACGGGCTATTGCAATAATTTATTTCAAAAATAATACACAATCACAACTGTGTTTTTCAGGAGATTATGCTAATGTAATATTTTATAATGATAAATTACAATATAAAGATCTTAAATTAATTTATCTTATAAAAAAGAATGTAGGGTATTATTCTTGGTTCACCATTAATGAATTAGAAAATATGGAAGAACTAAAAGATACAACGTTTATCAGAGATTCTATTACTATGACTTATGAAAATAATCCTAGAGTTAGGGAAACAATCAAAGAGTCTGATGTAATAAAGATGATTAAAGAATAATTCTATTTGTATGAACCCTTCGTTCTAGTAGTTTTGAACACCTTAAACGAGGAGGTATGGATTATCTTCCATAACCGATGATGCAGCAAGAGCTATTTATTATGGAACAGAGGATTTTCATGATAATAATACAACATCCAATGATTTCTTATACAACGCTAACGGTTATGTCTCTCAAGATTTGAATAAAGGCATCAAAAACATCACTTATAATTATTTGAATTTACCGGAAAAGCTTACCTTTGGAGGAGGAAATGAAATTATTTATTTGTATGATGCTTTAGGCGTGAAGAGAAGGGTTGTTACAAAGGTCAACAGGGATGACCAATATAATCCTTTGAGTACTATCGGTGATATTGAGGAAGAATACTTTGAATTTGAGTATTATAATACGGACTATGCTAACAATTACATCTATCAACAAGAGGATATGGAACGTACCATTTTAATCCCCAATGGATATATCTATTCTAATGCACCTAATGTTAA
>JAVBMM010000031.1:0-10862 GCA_031552425.1 Bacteroidales bacterium
ATATGATCGTTCTGCCTTTTAATTTCATTTCGGCGATAGCTCCATATCTCTGATCGCTAAAAACAATATTGGACGCCTTTGCTAAAGCGTCCAATATTATAAAACCTATATTGTGGCGGGTATCTTGGTATTCAGAACCAATATTTCCCAGGCCTGCAATTAAATACTTCATTTGTTTTTATTAGCTTTTAGCTGCTGCGGCTGCTCCTTTTGCTGCACGAGTTAATTTAACTGCACAAACCACATTATTTTTAGCATTAAGCAATTCCATTTTGTCAAATGATAGACTTCCTACTTGAATGGTTTTTCCTAAATCAAGGTCTTCTACATTAATTGTTAATTTTTCAGGAATATTATCATATAGAGCTTTTACTTTTAATTTTCTCATTTCCAATACCAATTTACCCCCAGCTTTCACACCTTCAGCCAAACCTTCCAAAACAACGGGTACTTCCATTATAATAGGTTTTTTAGGGGAAACTTCCATAAAATCCAAATGTAAAGTGTCACCGCTTACCGGGTGAAATTGAGAATCTTGTAATATCGCTATGGATTTTTTTCCATCGATTGTTAAATTTACAAGATAAATTTCCGGAGAGTATATTAATTTCCGGACATCTTCTGTTTTTACAGTGAAATGAGTTACATCTTTTCCTCCGTATACTACACAAGGAACTTCGTTTACTTTACGATATTGTTTAGCAGCTTTTTTACCCAGGCCTTCTCTTGCTACGCCTGCTAATTCAAATGTTTTCATTTTTTCTTGTTTGTGTTACTCAAAATTAAAACTATTCTTTAATTTCCCATCACACGGAATTTTAAAGCGGAGCAAAGGTAATTCTTTTTTACGAATGAAGCAAATAAAAAAGAGTTCATGCAGTTTTTAGATCATTTTATTTTTCCAGTTACCTTTTTTCAGGTAGTAAAAACTAAATAAAAAAATAAAAATACCATATATATATTCAGAGGTCCAGCAATATTCCAGTGGAAATCTAAAATGAAAAACTATTAACCAGATATAAGAAATGTAGATAATAAGGGTTGTTATTTCTAATATTAAGGCTGTACGGGTATTTCCGGTTCCAGATACAGCGTTGAAAAATACATTTGAAATGGAGATGATAGGTAGTACAGGTAATATGAAAAATAGCGAGGGAATAGAGGCTTGAATGAGTTCAGGACTTGAAGTATATATGGAAATGGATAATTTCGGAAAAATAAAACAAATAGTCATGAATACCAAGCAGATCATTACTGCTAATTTCCCCACTTTCCAGATTAAAGATACTACTTCTTCTGTTTTTCCTGCTCCAATAGAGTTACTGACCAATGTGTTGGTAGTAGCGGCCAATGCAAATACTGGTATGGATATCAACATGTATAAACTCCTGATAATATTTGATATAGCTAAAGGTTGTTCTCCTAAATGTTCAATTGCCAGAAAAAAGAAAAACCAACTTCCTAAAGAGAGAAAATTTTGAATCATTAATGAAAGTGATAGATTGAGTATGTTTTTTATTACTTTTAAGTTATTGATAAATAGATTTTTAAATCCATATTTCTGAAGATCTATTTTAGATGTTGTGTAAATGATAAAAAATAAAACAGAAACCATTTCAGAAATAACAGAGGCTAAAGCAGCTCCGGAAATTCCCATTTTTGGAAAACCAAATTTTCCGAAAATTAATAGATAATCAAAGAGGATGTTAGTCAATGCCATGATTAATGCATTGGCCGAAAGAATTTTTGTTTTTGTAGTTCCTACATAAAATGCACGAAACATCACATTGATGGAGGCGAAAAATATTCCGTATATGCGCCAATCTAAATATTCCAAAGTAGCTTGGAGTATATTTTCCGAAGTTAATAACCTGGATAAAATATTTTGGGAGAAGAACTTGGTGAATAAGAATAAGGCCAAGGCCATCAGAAGTAAAAAAGAAATCCCTCCTGTTACAATTTCTCCTATTTTGTGATAATTTTTTTCTCCGTTTCTTCTTCCGATCAATATTTGTGAACCAGTACTAAAACCGAAAGCTAACATGAAAATCACAATGTAGTATATACCAGCTAAAGCTGAAGCTCCTAATTCTATTTCTCCAACTCTTCCTAAAAAGGCTGTGTCTGTTACTTGAATCAAGTTTTGAACCAGCAAAGTCAAAAAAATAGGATAGGCTATCTTCCAGATTCCTGAATATGTGATGTTTGTTTTTGACATTTATTTCTTTTCAATCAAGCATCATGCTCATGTATATGTTTTTTGGTATTGGTATGGACGGATTTAATATTTTTATCATACCATGATATTTTGAAAATTTATTTTCTTCGTATTGGTACAATATAACATCTTTTGTTTGATAATGATTTGAGATTAAATAAAACAATTCTTCTTCTGTTTTTTTATCTTTGGCAAATAGTTCTTTGATGTGTACAGAATCATTTTCTTGCATGGTTAAGGCAATTCCATTAGGAGTGTTAAAGAAAATTCCTTTGGAAATGTATAAATCTTCAAAAATAAAATCTATTTGCTCTTTTGTTTTTAATACTATATTTGATTTTTCTATTAAGAAACCATTGTATAAATTCTTTATATTTAGGTTTTTATAATTTTCTTTTTCGTCTAGAAAATGCGTAGTTCCAATATCATTTATATGATTTAAACTTAAAGGGAAAGCTTTTTGATATCCGTATCTTTCATAGAAAGTAAATAACCAATCCTCCTGTGGAATTAGAAAAGAGGCATCCATCCCTTTTTTTTTCATTTCCTCAAACGAGAATAAAAGTAATTTTTCCATGTGTCCTTGTCTTCTATGTTCAGGATCCGTCATCGCTCCGGAGATATATCCAGCTTGAAAAGTTGATTTTTCTGTTTTTATATAATATGGAATAATTTGTAAAGAAGATATTACAGTGCCTTCTTCACAAATAACCAGTGTTTCTTCAAGTTTGAATACTTTGCTGAAATAGAAAGAAATAAAATCTTCTGTATCAGATTGAAAAGATTTTTTCCATAGATTTTTTAAAGATGTAATATGTTTTATTTCTGCGTATTGTATCATTTAATCTTAATGAATCCTTTAGACATTAAAATGGCAGGCTGATAAGAGAGTTTTGCTTGTCGTAAAGAGTCTAAGCCTAAATCTTCTTCCCTGTTGATGTAAGTAAACTCACTACATTCATGTTCTGCAAATTGTTGGTTGATCATAGTAAATCCTCCATCTATTTCATATAAAGATTTTTCCGCATGTACACCAAAAGTATCCGGGCCTAATGCTTGTCCATAAGAATATGCTAATATTTTTCCATTGATACGTAAAGCACCACCTCTTAATTTTAGTTCTTCAAAATATTTGAAAGCTGTTTCGGTAAAAATACATTCATCTTTTAATGATTCGTCGTTACATCCTCCGTTTTCATTACACCATTGACGATATAATTCCAAGCATTCCGGGATAATTTCTCTTGTGATAGGTAAATATTCGAAAGAATATGTTCTTTTAAATTTATTGATATGATTCCTTTTGGATTGGAATTTTTTCCCTTTAAGAGTAATTAAATCTTGTGTATTGTATAGGTACTCAGACCAATCTCTGTCTGATTCATATTTAAAATAATTCGGATAAACGGATTCTATTTTCTGAAACATTTCGGAAGTGATTGCAAATAAATAGAATCTATTTTTCCTTTCTATACAATCTTGCATTAATAAATCTAAAGCTTCTTTTAGATTTCCTGTTCCTATTGGCATCATGTATCCGGCTTGTCCTGAAGACGTATAGAAGCGAAAAAAGAGAAAGTTATTTTTTATACAAAAGGTAGTGTTATATTTGTGTTTCCAACAAAAAATGTTGGAAAAAGAAAAATCACAATTTCTATACGGATTTTGTATTAAAAACGGATGAATTGATTCTCTACTTTCTATGGTAATGGGAGTAAAGTCCAACATAATTTATAATGGAATGTTAGTTTTTGTTTGGGTGTTTATTTTGTTGAAGATCAGCTAATTATTCTATTTGTTTTAGTGTCTGGATAGATAATGGCAGGTTTAAATCTTTTTGCTTCTTCAAAATCCATAAGGGCATAAGACATGATGATGATAATATCTCCCGGTTGAACTTTCCGTGCTGCAGCACCATTAAGGCATATTACTCCGGAATCCCGTTTCCCTTTAATAATGTATGTTTCAAATCGTTCTCCATTATTGTTGTTTACAATTTGTACTTTTTCCCCTTCAATTAAATTAGCAGCTTCCATTAAGTTCTCGTCAATAGTAATGCTTCCCATATAATTCAGATTAGCCTCTGTAACTGTAACCCGGTGGAGTTTCGATTTTATAACTTCAATCAGCATAATTTTAAAATTAAATGAATGAAAAAAATATAGAAATGGAGAAGATAATTCCAACTCAATTTTTTCATTAATTCTTATTTTTGTGCAAAGTTAATACTTTTATAGGGAAATATTATCAATCAAACGAACTTCTCCACAAAATACAGCAACACAAGCCATAGGAAAGTCAGTTTCATCCCAAGTGGAAATTGATTGTAAGGAATTTCCATCAACAATATCTACATATTCGACTTTTAACATTGATTCATTATTGATGGCAGTTATCATCCATTCCTTAAGTTCTTCAACCTTTTTTTCTTTTTTTAATTCTTTCGCTTTGAATAATGTTTGAGAAATCAATGATGCTTTTTTTCGTTCTTCTTCTGAAAGCCTTGCATTGCGGCTACTCATAGCTAAACCGTTTGGCTCACGAACTATGGGGCAACCTATAATTTTTATATTTAAGTTGAGTTGTTTAACCATATTTCGAATGATGGCCAATTGTTGAAAATCTTTTTCTCCAAAATATGCTTGATCCGGTTTTACTGCTTCAAATAATTTACTGACTATTTGAGCGACTCCATTAAAATGTCCGGGACGATGGGCGCCTTCCATCACAATATCTAAGTTTTCAAAGTCAAATTTACGCATATCCGGTTCCGGATACATTTCATTGACTTCAGGTACAAAAACAAAATCACATTTTGATTTTTTTAATATCCCAAGGTCAATATCGAGCGTACGGGGATACGTTAGTAAATCGTTTTTGTTGTTAAATTGAGTGGGATTTACAAAAATACTTACAACACATATGTCGTTTTCTTCAGCACATCTCGTTACTAATGATATATGTCCTTCATGTAATGCTCCCATGGTAGGTACAAATCCGATGGTTTTGCCGGATTGACGAGGAATTTGCAATGATTTTTGTAATTCGAAAATAGTATATATAATTTTCATCAGGTCTGAATGATATTTTTGAAAGAAATTGCAAAAGAACAAAATTATCAGGGTATATAAAAATAAATTGAATTATATTTGAGCAAAATTATTTGTAGTAATTAGGATATCACCCTTTATTTCAATATTAAAAGTATTGCATTCTTGAATATGATGAATAATGATATAGAACCTTTTCTTTATTTAATTGCCAAAGATTTGATTAATCGTTTTGGGACGGATTTATCTCAAATTACAGTTGTTTTCCCAAGTCGTAGAGCTCGTTTGTTTTTTAATAATTATTTATACCATTATGCTGGAAAACCTGTTTGGGCTCCCTCATACCTCACAATAGATGAACTTTTTGAAAATTCTTCGGATTTGTACGTTGCAGATAATATCAAGTTGATAGCTTTATTATATGAAACATATATAGAAGTTTACAATACAGAATCTGATGTTCCATCTGTTGAAACATTAGATGAATTTTATTTTTTTGGAGAGATTCTTTTGAATGATTTTGATGATGTAGATAAAAACTTAGTTGATGCTCATTCTTTATTTCGTAATTTGAAAGATTTGGATCAATTAAAGGATGATTTTTTACATTTGAATGAAACACAAATAGAAGCTGTTATACGCTATTTTCAAAATTCTTTTCAGAAAGGAACTCGTTTACAAGAAGCATTTTGGTCTGTTTGGAATATTTTGGGAAAAGTATATTCAGAATATAAAAAACGTTTGAAAGAGGATAGTATTGCATATCTCGGGATGTTGATGAGATCTGTAATAGAAGAAAATAAATTAAACGAGGGGAAACAATATGTTTTTGCCGGATTTAATGTTTTAAACCAATGTGAAAAAAAACTTTTTAAACAATTAAAAGAATGCTCATTGTTTTATTGGGATACAGATCGCTACTATTTAGAGTCTAATCATGAGGCGGGAAGATTTATTCGTGAAAACATTTTACAATTTGGTTCAGCAATAGATATAAATAGTTTTGATTTTTATGCGAATAATAATAAGAAAATAAAAATAATATCGTCTTCGTCGGAAAGTGGACAGTCTGCATATATCTTTCCATGGATAAATGATTTGAATAAAGAAAATTTTACGGAACCGGATACTGCCATAGTGCTTTGTAATGAACAAATCCTACCTTCTGTTATGCATGCCATTCCTTCTGATAAAGTGGACAATGTAAATATTACCATGGGATTTCCGTTTGTTCAGTCACCTATTTACGGTTTTTTACAGGTCGTTTTAGAGATGCAGATACATGGGTATATTCAATCAAGAAAATCATTTAGATACAAATATATTTTGCCAGTTCTTCGACATCCATATACGCGAATTATTTTTCCTGAAAGTAAGATGTTGGAAGATAAGATAATTAAGGAGAATATTTTCTTTCCAACCAAAGAAGTACTTGGAGATATTCCCTTATTTTCTTGGGAGGAAAATGTTAAAGGTTTGTCGGAATATTTATTACAAATTATTAAACAAACAGGAGTAGCTTTTAAAGAACTTTCTGAATATAAAGATGTTTATGGGGGACTTTATCAGGAATCCATTTTTAGGGCTTATCAAGTTGTGAGCCGATTCTCAGATTTAATTGCTTCCGGAGAATTAAACATAGAAAAAAGTACTTTTCTGAAGTTATTGAAGAAAATGTTTTCCGGAGTCAGAATTCCATTCCATGGAGAACCTGTTAAAGGATTACAAGTTATGGGATTATTGGAAACTCGCAATCTTGATTTTAAGAATATTGTTTTGTTCTCTGTCAATGAGGGGTATATGCCTGGAACATATAATGAGAATACTTTTATTCCGCAGTTTTTACGAAAACATTTTGGTTTGAGTACCGTAGAACATCAAGAATCTGTGTATGCTTATTACTTTTACAGGTTATTGCAAAGGGCAGAAAATATTACCTTACTGTATAACAATGAAAAGACACAAACAGGAAAGGCAGAAATGAGCCGCTTTTTATTACAGATGCTGGTAAGTAAGCAATTGAAAATAACTAGATATCATTTGTCTGCCGGAATAAAACCAATACAATCTGAAGAAATTATCTTTCATAAAGATACAGGTTTGTTACAGAAAATCAGAGAACAATATGATATTAATTATAATCGAGAAGCACATCGATTATCTCCTTCAGCGTTAAACACATATATCAATTGTTCGCTTCGTTTTTATTTGCAATATATTGAAGGGATAAAAAATAAAGAAGAATTCTCTGAGGAATTGGATAATTCTACTTTCGGAACTATTTTCCATCGAGCGGCAGAATTATTGTATAGAGATATAGGAGGAGTTGATGCACGTAATTTTGATCCTTTTTTAGTTACGGAAGAACGACTTAAAAAATACCTTTCAAATGATTCTTTATACTTAAATAGGATTATTTCTCGTGCTTTTGAAGAAGAATATTTTAAAAAGCCCAATATTGATATCAAACAGTATAACGGGGAGCAATTGATTAATTTTCGTGTTATAAGGCATTTGATGCGCCGGATGATTCGTTTTGATATGAAAAGAACTCCTTTTTATATTCTTGGTTTGGAGCAATCCGTTACTGCACTTTTTGATTTACCGGAACAAAACGCTTCTTTAAAAATAGGAGGTATTATTGATCGCTTGGAAGAAAAAGATGGTACTTTATACATTGTGGATTATAAAACAAGTGGAAAATCCAAAACATTTAATGAAATGAGTGATTTATACCAACAAAAGAATGGTAGAGCATCCCATGCATTTCAAACTTTTCTTTATTCCTCGGTACTTGTCAAAGAGCAAAATAGTATAGGTAAACGTATTGTCCCTTCTCTTCTTTATCTTCAAGAAGCCGGTAAAGATGATTATTCATCAATCATTCAATATCAAAAAGAAGATATTGAAGATTTTAATGTTTTATATCCTGATTTTGAAGCTTTGTTCACCAAAACTATAGGTAATCTTTTTGATCCAAATATTCCTTTTCAACAAACAGTTGCACTGGAAAATTGTAAATATTGTGATTTCAAAGATTTGTGTAATCGACCGTAAATGATTAGTTTTGCAGGAGTCGTATCAATTTGTATATTGAATGGAAATTAAAACTGCTGAATTTGTTGTAAGTAATTCTGATGTGAGAAAATGTCCGGAAGATAGTCGTCCGGAATATGCATTTATAGGAAGGTCTAACGTAGGTAAATCTTCTCTTATTAATATGCTTGCTGGTAAAAAAGGCTTGGCAATGACTTCTTCTACTCCAGGAAAAACAATTCTTGTTAATCATTTTATAATTAATAAAGAATGGTATTTAGTTGATTTACCCGGATATGGTTATGCTCGAAGGGGAAAATCCGATCGTGAAAAAATTACAAAAATCATAGAAGAATATGTATTGGAAAGATTGCAGATGACATGTTTATTCATTTTAGTGGATTGCAGGCATGAGCCTCATAAAATAGATTTGGAATTTATAGAATGGTTGGGAGAAAATGGAGTTCCTTTTTCCATTGTTTTTACTAAATCTGATAAAATATCTTCTTCTAAATTAACAGAAAATGTCAATATATATAAATTGAAACTTCAAGATTCCTGGGAAGAACTTCCTCCTATGTTTTATACTTCTTCAGAGAAACGGAAAGGACGTGATGAAATATTGAATTACATCGAGGAAATAAATAAATCTTTAAAAATAGGTTGATTTTTATTGCACAGCGAGTAACCATGCATCTTTATGTTGCGGATTTTGAATACGAAAATTAGCTAAATAACTTTCTGCTTCTGATTTTTCAGAAAATTTGGCAACATAAATTCTAAATAAATTGTCTTTTTCCAGAATATCCGCCTGAGGAGTTATTTTAGAACGAATGGTCGGTAAATAATTTGCAGCATTACCCTTTACCGGAGAACTGCATACAATAATGTAGTATGAACGTTCAGGTATATTTTTTTCAATAATTATTTCTTTGACAGATTCAATAGGAGTTTCTATTGCTCCCGGTGTCATTTCTATTGTAGGAATGATTATTTCTTCTGATACTTCTTCTTGCGTAGGTTTATTTGTGCTTTTATGAATCTGTTTCTCAAATATTTGTATTGATTCGGAGTTTATAATACTTGCATACTGATCAGGTACCTTTATGTTATCTATCGGAGTAGAAAACATCAAGATTGCTAATATAATAGCAGCTCCGGATGCAATAACTTTGAGAAAACGTTTATTTACGGTCATAACAACAACATCGTCATCATTCCTTGAGGGAATATGATTAATTGTAGTTGTAGTTTTTTCAATTTCTTGCTCTTTTAATAAAGGCATGTAGAAATTTGAAAATCCGTACATGGGGGAATTAACAACAATATCTTCAAAAGGAATGAAATTAAATTTCCCATTTTCAGAAATGGTTAATTTTCCTATTTCCGGAAAACTAATTTCTCCGAGAGTAGATAACTGATTCTTTATTTCTTCTGCAATTTGCCCTGTTTTTGATAGTGCGGTTTTATATTCAAGGTTTTCATCTTGCATGAGTGAGTTTACCAATAAACCATCATTATGAATCAATTGAGAATTAAATCCTACAGTATAGGAAGGAGGTGTGAAAAAGCCTTTTTCTTGATTACATTGAGCATTGTTGCGATGTACAACAAATCCACCAAAGCCCGGAATAATTACACAATCATGCTCGGTCAATAGGTATGCCAAATGAGAAAAAGTTTTTTGCATGATGCAAAGGTAGATATTATTAACAGATTCTACAAATTTATACAAATTGTTTTAGTTTTTTTCTGTTCAACGATACAAAAAGTTTGAAATATCCCTTAATTCCACTACATTTGCCAGCAAATTTCAACATAAATTATGGGGAAAAATAAGTTACAGAAATTTGAAGATATGTCTTCTTATCCGCATGTTTTTCAATATTCTTTCGCTGTATTGCAAGAAAAAGGATTTGACATGAAAGGAAAATGGAATGAATCTTTTTTTAAAAATAATCGTCCGATAGTTATAGAATTAGGCTGTGGGAAAGGAGAATATACTGTAGGTTTATCTAAGCTTTTTCCTGAGAAAAATTTTATCGGAATAGATATTAAAGGAGCAAGAATGTGGACAGGAGCTAAACAGTCTTTGGTAGAAAAATTGAAGAATGTAGCATTTTTAAGGACTCATATAGAGTTAATAAATCATTTTTTTGCTCCCGGAGAAATTGCTGAAATATGGATTACTTTTCCGGATCCGCAGATGGGTAAAGTCAATAAGAGAATGACCTCTTCGCGTTTCATGAAATTATATCGTCAAATTCTTGTTACAGATGGAGTTATACATTTGAAAACGGATAGTAATTTCATGTATTTATATACCTTGGAAATGATAAAGAAAAATCATCTGCCCACTGTCGTAGAAACGGATGATTTGTATCATTCCGGTAAAGTAAATGACATTCTTTCCATCCAAACTTTTTATGAACAACAATGGTTAGATAGAGGATTGAATATTAAATATCTGAAATTTGTATGTGAAGATCGTTCCGAATGGCAAGAACCTGATGTTGAGATTGAAAAGGACATATACAGGAGTTTTAATAGAAGCAAAC
>JAVBMM010000140.1:0-8752 GCA_031552425.1 Bacteroidales bacterium
TTCCCACATTATCCCAGGAATAACTATAGCCTGTAAAAGCAAGAACAGGCTTTCTGAAAAGTAATTGGTTTGTAATAGAATAATATCCATCCAAAGTCAGATTCACCCGGCTATTAAACATGGATAAATCCAATCCGACATTATATTCAATGGTTTTTTCCCACGAAATTGCTCTATTTCCTGTTATTCCTGTGGTGTTGGCTACCCCCGGAGTAACATCACCTTGATCAGAACCTAATGAATACGATGATGTATTTAATAAATTCAAATAAGCATAAGCAGGAATATCATTATTACCGGTAGCACCTACGCTTCCCCTCAATTTTAGTGTATTCAACCAATCTATATCTTTCATAAAAGATTCCTCAGACATTCTCCAACCTAATGAGAATGAAGGAAACCATCCCCAGCGGTTTTCCGGTCCAAAATAAGAACTTCCATCTGTACGAATACTGGCAGAAGCCAAGTATTTATCTGCATAACTATAAGTAACACGAGCAAGAAATGACATCAATGTACTTTCCGTTTTTTGTGTATATGTTTGAGATGATTGTATTAAACTTGCCGCATTTAAAGTATGTACAAGATCTGTTGGAAAATTCATTCCCACGATATTGGCTACAGTAATAGTAGTAAATTCATTAGTAAAACCTAACATTCCTGTTATGTCATGTTTCTTTAGTTTTTTAGCGTATGTCAAGGTATTTTCCGTCAATAAATTCAAGTAACGTTCATGTTTATAAGTTCCTTGATTAGGTTCTCCGTCTTTTTTTGCATCTGCATTTTGATAACCGGTATATTCTCTTGAACGAAAATTAAATCCATTGGATGTTTTAAAAACCAAATCTTTCGTTATTTTGAAATTTAAGAACATGGAGCCTACCGTTTGAAAATCTTCCTGGAAATTTGAAACGTTTTCCATAATAGACATCGGATTATGATTAGCTGTGTTCCAAGGATTAGTGGTAAATGCAACTGGAGGAGCATTCGGATCGTTTAGGTTCGGACGATAATATGTACGGTTGTTAAAATCCATTCCGTGAGCAAAGTCTCCCACTTGGTGATTTGTTAAGGCTGCAGTAAAATCATTATGTGTGACCGGTAACCAATCAAATGAGCGAAAGAAATCTGCATATTTAGTCCCCGGTTTTTCCCGTTTGGAGTAAGTTGGGGCAAAATTCAAACCTAATGAAACCTTTTTGGATAAATCTGCATTCATTTTGGCTCGAACGTTTATCCTTTGATAATCACTATGTACCATGATACCTTCATCGTTTGTATAAGCTCCGGATACATAATAATTCAGGCTCTTTTTTCCTCCGGAAACAGATGCCTGCACGTTGTAAATAGAAGAATATTCATGCAATCCTACATTTTGCCAATCGGTTGACGGAGAATTTTGAGAAAGATAATATCTCGCCCATTCTTGAGGTGTAATAGGATGAAGAGTGGGTTCTTTTTCTGCTTCGGAAAACCTCAGATTCATATATTCTTCAGTAGTCATCATCGGATGTAATTTATAAGCAGACTTGATACCACCATAAGCCTTAATAGAATACTTAGGTTTATCGACATTGGCAGATTTGGTAGTCACCAAAATAACTCCATTGGCAGCACGAGAACCATAAATAGCGGCAGAAGCAGCATCTTTCAATACTTCTATAGATTCAATGTCTCCCGGATTCAAATTTTCCAAACCATCCGGCATCGGATAACCATCCACCACAATCAAAGGTTCGTTACTTGCCGACAAAGAACCTGTTCCGCGTATCCTGATCATCGGAGCATCTCCTGCTTCGGAAGAGATATTTTGTACATTCACTCCGGCAATTTTACCTATCAATAACTGATCAGCACGTGCAGCAGGAAGTTCATCCAAATTTTCATTTTTCAACTTGGCAATAGAACCGGTCAAATGAGATTTTTTCTGTACCCCATATCCAATCACCACCACCTCATCCAAATTTTGGAGGTCTTCTTCCATATTTACAACAAATGATGTTTTATTTCCGACTTCTATTGTTTGAGTTTTAAAACCCAAATACGAGAACTTTAATTGGGATTTTGAAGACAATACCTGAAGTTGAAAATTTCCATCTATATCGGTTAATGTTCCTGCAGACTGTCCTTCCACAATAACAGAAACTCCGATCAACGGCTCTCCCTGTGCATCTAACACTTTCCCGGATACTTTTACCTGGGCAAAGGTGTTGGATGTCAATAACCAGCTACCGATAATCATCAGCAACATGGTACATGATTTTTTCATTCTCATTTTTCTCATAAATCTGTTTTATTTACTGGTTTTCTTGATTTTCAATTGATATTTATTTCTATCTTTTGAAGGATATCTGCACTGGAAGTTCCTACATACAAGAAGTATTTACCTTTTTCCACTTTCCAATTTTGTGTTTGTTCATCATAAAAAGCAAAACTCTTAGTAGGGACAGGGATCGTTACAGATGTTGAAACTCCGGCTTCCAAAGGAACTTTACGAAAAGCTTTTAATTCTTTCAAGGCTTTAGGAACAGATGGCTTATCTTGTCCGACATACACTTGAAGCACTTCTGCTCCTTTCACTTTTCCCGTATTTTTAATATCAAAACTCACATTGATTACATCATCGGTTGTTCCGGTTTTCTTATTTGCATTGATATTATTAATTTCAAAAGTTGTATAAGATAACCCGAAACCAAAAGGATATTGTGGTTTAATTTTCTTATTTTCCAGCCAACGATATCCAACAAAAATGTCTTCCTTGTAATACACATTGAATGTTTTTTTATTGACACTATCATAAGGGAAAACTGTTTTATCAAAAGCATGAGCTCCAATATCAGTCAATTTTACCGGGAAAGAAATCGGTAATTTTCCAGAAGGATTAACATCTCCGCTCAAAACGTTAGCAATGGCATTTCCTCCTTCTATTCCTTCGTACCAAGCTTGCACTATCGCAGGAATTTTTTCCGCCCAAGGCATTGCTACGGCGTTTCCACTTACCAAAATAACAATGATGTTCTTGTTCACTTTTTGTAACTCAGCAATTATTTTTTCTTGTCCGAAAGGCAATTCATATTCTTGTCTGTCTCCGGCTTCCCTGTCTTGCAGGAATGATTTATTCAAACCTCCGAAAAAGAGTACAACATCTGCTTGTTTAGCTACGTTTAAAGCTTCATTCAATAAAGAATCCGCATTATATGGAGAAGGCAATACGGAACGTTTCGCCGCAGGTCCGGAAGCATATCCCATCGTATGAATGATTGTATTATCTTTTCCGTATTTATTTTGAATCCCTTTCAAAGGGGATAATTCATACTTAGATTTCAATCCGGAACTACCACCTCCTTCTATCATCGTTCGTGTAGCATTTTCACCAATTACAGCAATTTTTTTACCTGTTATGCGAAGTGGTAATATATTTTTTTCATTTTTGAGCAACACAATTCCTTGTTCTGCTATTTCACGTGCTGCAATGATATGTTCCGGAGTTCCGAAACTTCCCCAAGGTTTATTTTGATTCATACTTGTACGAAAAATCAATCTCAAAATTCTACGGGCTTTATCATTCAATACTTTTTCTGAAATCTCTCCTCTCTGAAGAGCTTGGTAAAATCTATCTCCTAAATAATATTGATCATAGGCATTTTTCACACTTTCAAACAAACCATCTGTATGCGTACCCATTTCAATATCTAATCCATTATTAGCAGCTTCCATTGTGTCATGTACTCCACTCCAATCTGAGACAACTACTCCATCGAAACCCCAGCTTTTTTTCAATATTTGATTCAACAGGTAATCATTGTGACAACAATATTGTCCTTTGTATTTGTTATACGAACCCATAATTGTCCAAGCTCCTCCTTCTTGCACAGCAGCTTTGAATGCAGGCAAATAAATTTCGTGAAGCGCTCTATCAGAAAGTATTATATTAACACTACTTCTGCGAGTTTCCTGATTGTTAAGTGCAAAATGTTTTACACAGGCTGCCACTCCATTTTCCTGAAGTCCTTTAATATAAGGAACCGCCATGCGGGAAGCCAACAAAGGATCTTCCCCCATATACTCAAAATTACGACCACACAAGGGGGTTCTGTAAATATTTACTCCGGGGCCTAATATCACATCTTTCTTGCGATAACGAGCTTCCTCTCCCAATACTTTACCATATTTGTAAGATAAATCCGGATCGAAAGAAGCAGCTAAACCAATAAGTGATGGTAATGCTGTACAAGAATCATTTGTCCAATAAGCGGGAGTCCAATCGTCCCATGAAAATTCAAATTTTACTCCAAATGGTCCGTCAGCCATCCATATTTCAGGGATACCCAACCTGGCAACCCCCTTAGAGCTAAACTTAGACTGTGCGTGACAAAGGTCTACTTTTTCTTTCATTGTCATCCGGGAAAGAGCATCTTCTACTCTTTCTTCGATGGATTTTGAAGGATTTAAATATACCGGTTGTTGAGCATTTATTTTCCATCCGGCAATCAAACAACACAAACAAACAACTAGAATTTTTTTCATTTTAATAAATAAGGTATTTATAATTAGTAGAAGAATATTTACTTGTATCATAATATTGATTAAAGAAAGCCGAATAATCCCGTACCGGATTAAAGAAACGTGTCTGTTTAAATGCCCAATAAAGTTGTTCGGCATCCTTATCCCAATCAGTCGTTTGATCATAAGGGAAGTTCCTTTTCCCATTTCCTAAATATGGTATTAAGAAATCCATGGCTTTAGGTATACTTCTTCCATCAGCAGATTGCATATTGAATAAATCCACTCCTGCACTTTGAGCTATTGCTGCCATTTTCATCATATTGCTAATATTGTAAGAAGAATATCCGAAAGCATTGGTTCTGTCCAATTCCAAGGGTTGGCTCCCATTAGGTTCAATTTGTTTGTATATTCTTTTTTGAGGAAACTCGTTGATTAATTCGAGGGCTAAAGCATACTTTCCGGTGTATAAAGCGTAACAAGCCAATTGTACATCATGGATAACAGCAATATTATTAGCTTTTTTTCTGTCGTTTGTACCGATTGTACTTGTATTGATCCAATCAGTCAAATCAGTAAACCACTCTTTTAATTGTGTTTGATCACTCTCCGGAAAATTCGGAGAAGAAGATAATAAAGCCACAACATCCAACATTTCAACAAATCCGTAAAGCGGAAGGATACCTGTACCTACATTGCCATCATGTCCAGGACGAATTCCTGCATAATTAACAGATGGATTCATTTTTGTATCAGGATTCAAGAACCAAACACGAATTAATTCAACTGCTTTTTTTGCATATTTTTCATCCCCAGAGAAATAATAAGCCAAGCCTAATCTTATAACACTCTTAGTCATAGCAGGCAATGCTTGTTCATCCAAAATTTGTGTGTCAGGATTCGTTTCGCCGTCCTTTTTAATATAAGGCAATCCGTCTGCTGTGTTAGGATTAGGCCACCAATATTTAGAGATACTCAAAAAATCATGTTTATCTCCACTTGGAGCTATTAAAGGTTTATCCATTACAGAAGGAGCCCTTTTACTCAATTCACTATCAGCATCTCTTAATAATTTCTCATAAACTGTTTTATAAGCAACTGTATTGATCTTTGTTTTTACTTGTTTCAAATTATTTTCATTCCATGAAATAGTCAGAGGTAAATTTATCGGTTCTTCTCCTCCTTGATTCGGATTAGGTTCTTCATTTTGTCCTGAACCATTTCCTTTTCCAGGATTTACCTCATCCTTTTCTTCTGCTGCACAAGAGATAAAAGTACTTACCAAAAAGAAAAACATTGCTAACAATATATTTATGCTACAACTTTTCATTGTAATTAAGATTTTATATTATTCTATTACTTTTACTTCTTTCAAAAATGCAATCATTGCATCCGACATTTCTTTATTTTGTTCTTTAGTGAATTTTCCATGAAGTCCTCCCGGAACTGTCATAAACTCAGACTTCACTCCATTAGCTTTCAATTTTTCCACTAAACGAACAGATTGTTCATAAGGAACAATAGGATCAGCATCACCATGTACTACAAAAGTGGGAGGCGTATTTTTATTTACATAATAAATGGGAGATATGGATTGGATAAAACCCTTGTCATTAATTTTATTACCCACCCATCTTACTGCAGATTTATAAGGTTTAGAACCTACAGAAAAATCAACCATATCTGATATGCCATATTTATCAAGGACAGCTGCTGCTTTAATATTTTTCACACCCTGTCTGTCGATGTCATATATAGAATTATTGGCCAGATAACCACCCATCATAGCTAAATGTCCTCCGGCAGAACCTCCCATCAATACAATCTTATCAGGGTCTATATTTAATTCTTTAGCATGTTTAATCAAATATATCATCAAAGAACGGACATCTTGTATAGCTGCAGGGGCAGGCGCCACATCAACCAAACGATAAGAAATATTAGCGACTGCCATATTACTTTTAAAAAATGCAGAAAACCCTCGTTGGCTTTCCTTATTTCCGTGATTCCAACCTCCCCCGTAAATATTAATAAGAACAGGAGTAGGTTTTCCATTATTAGGAGGTAAATACAGATCTACCTTTCCTTCCCAGCCATCTACCACTTCGTAAACTACATCTAATTGGTAAGTAAATCCTTTAGGAATCATTACTCCGTATTTTGTAGAATCACTTTGAGCCGATAAACTTATGACTTGTACAAACAGGATTGCCGCTATAAATAAAAACTTCTTCATTTTATTTCAATATAAATTTTGTTGTTGCTCTATATTCATTTGTAATCAATTCCAATAAATAAAGGCCTTCAGAACAATCAAGCCGAAGGATTTTTTCATTTAAGCCTTCCAAAGCGCTACTAGAAGAATTTTCAAGTAAGATTCCTTTCATATCGTAAATACGGATCAAAACATCAGCAGGAGTTTTCAAAGTAAAGTCGACCCGAATAGATTCTTTTGATAGAGCAGATACATTCACAAGAGATTTATTAAACTTATTACGTGGCAAATCCGAATCAACAATCAATTGGAAGTCAATGGCATCAGGACCTACATATTCCGGGCTAAGAGCGCCGATAGTTATATCTGCGTTACTGTAAGTATCTGCTCCTATGGTTTTTGTTGAAGAACGAGGTTGCCCTTCAAAATCAGTAGTCACATCACTGTAGTTTCCTGTGGCTGCATTAATAGCCGGACTTGTTGCTTGTAGTTTATACACTGCATTAGGCAATTTATGAGAACAATCATCTCCATAAGTCCTACAATTTGTTTGAACCAACATAGGATTTACTTGTGTTACTTGACTTGCCGAAGGCGTAAAGCCCAATGATCCGGTTCCTGTAGGATACATTATATTGTTAGAAAGTGTAACCCCGGCAAAAGGAGAAGCTGTATTATATGTTTTAACTATCTGGTTCGCATCATTGACAAAAATATTATTGGCAACGGTACAATTTTTTGGAGATTTACCATATTTACCGTTATTATCGAAACCAATTTCCAAATCAGATTTGTTATTCACACAAGTATTAAAGGCAAATACAACATTTTCCGGAATATAATGTGCATCATAACTGGTTGAAGTATTTGTTACATCTCCGTTTGTCAATGTACATGCCGCATCCCATTTCTCACCTGTCAATCCTTCGAAATAATTATTGATAATTTTATGATCAAGGCTATATGCCCTGACACCGCCACAGCCAATGCCATCAACGGTTTTTCCTTCTCCAAAGAAATAATTACCTTCCACTATGTTCCTGAATCCCTGACGGAGACATACCGTGCCGAGACATTTACGGAAAGTATTATATCGGACAATATTATCACAGGATTTTACAGAGACGATTTCCGGGTCGCCGTCGCACTCTTCAAAATAATTATATTCTACTGTACAATAAGCGCTTTGGTGACTCAAATCGCTGACCCCGATTCTCACGGTTTCTTTTTCATTAGCTGCACGAGGAGTGTTATTCCTGAAATAATTATGATCAATCTGATCGTATTTGGATATATCTCCGGGCTTTGTTCCATGCGCTCCGTCTATAATCACCCAGGCGCCACCATCTGACTTTCCATCGAACAAATTATAGTCGATACGATTATGGTGGCTGACGGAAACCAGGTTATCCCATGTATCTCCTATGGATATCCATTTCGATGTTTGTGTTTCGGAATCTTTACTCATCCGAAGAATATTTTTGGTAATACGCACATTATTACATCCTTCCAGTTTGAAAATCGTAGCAACATACGAAGACTCTATCACAAGACCTTCAATTGTTACATATTCCACTTGTTTAAGCGCCCATGCCACTTTTCCGGTCAGCCTGGCTTTGTCCTGATTCTTAGCTTTGATAATAATCGGCCGATTCTGGCAACCGCTTCTGGTAACAGACAATGAACTGATGGAGTATGTTCCGTCTTCCAGTTCAATGATATCGCCCGGATTCATTTTCGACAGAGCCGTTGTTAATTCTGAAACAGTTTTAACAGTGCGTGTTTGCGCCGGAGTTGTATTTTCAGTAACATCCGCGCCGACAGTCATATCGGAAGTCACCGTAAATGTGTTGGTCAATGCTGTTCCTGTAACAGATCCTGTCCAACCGTTAAACTGGTAGCATGCAGAATTGGAAACAGAAGCCGTCACCTTAGTATGGGCATAATATTTATTATCATCCGAAGCCGGTGAAAGCGTTATGTTTCCATTGGCCGGTTGATTGACTGTGACTGTGTATTTAGCCGGAGGATTGG
>JAVBMM010000076.1:0-6814 GCA_031552425.1 Bacteroidales bacterium
TTGAAAAAAAGAGAAAAACAAAATTGGTTTTATGTAAAGACAGAGCCTTTTTTCATTGCATTGAATAGCTTTTACAATAAATCGTTAGCTTATTTCCTGAAAAATAAATGGATCACAGTACTGGTGATTGCCATTACCTTGTTTATTATAGTTTTTTTATGGAAGAATATTCCTTCAGAAATGGCTCCTTTGGAAGATCGTTCGCAGATAACCATCCGTACATCTGTTCCAGAAGGTGCTACATATGAATTTTATCGTGATTATACGGAAAGTATTGCTGATATAGCAGATTCGGTTGCTCCGGAAAGAGTATCCAACATATTGATGGTAAGAACCACTACAGGTTTTGACCGATTGATATTGCCGGATATTAAGGACAGGGAAAGAAGCCAGATGGAAATTGCAGATCAATTGACGGTAGCAGTACGTTCTCAAACTGATGCTAGAGCATTCGTGCAGCAACAATCTACTTTTGGAGGAAGGCGCACAACAATGCCTGTTCAGTATGTATTGCAAGCTCCCAATTTGGAGAAATTGCAAGAATTTATTCCTAAGTTCATGGAAAAAGTTCAAAATAACCCTAAATTCCAAATGGCTGATGTCAATTTGAAATTTACTAAACCGGAAACGAGAATTTCTATAGATCGTGATAAAGCCGGATTATTAGGGGTTAGTACCAGAGATATAGGGCAAACTTTACAATATGCTTTGAGTGGACAGCGTATGGGATATTTCTATATGAATGGGAAGCAATATCAGATATTAGGAGAGATTAATCGCCAACAACGAAATAAACCATTGGATTTGAAATCTATTTATGTGAAAAATACCACAGGGGAAATGATCCAATTGGACAACATTGTTGATTTAGAAGAGAGTGTAGCTCCTCCACAACTTTATCGTTACAACAGGTTTAATGCGGCAACAGTTACAGCCGGTTTGTCCAAAGGGGTAACAATTGGTGAAGCTTTGGATGAAATGGATAAGATTGCAAAGGAAGTATTGGATGAATCTTTTCGTACTGCATTATCCGGAGATTCGAAAGAATATAGGGAAAGTTCTTCCAGTTTGATGTTTGCTTTTATTTTGGCATTGATCTTGATCTTTTTGATATTAGCTGCACAATTTGAAAGTTTCAAGGATCCCTTAGTGATCATGTTTACAGTACCTTTGGCTGTAGCAGGAGCTTTAATATTCATGTACTTCTTGGATATTACAATGAATATCTTTAGTCAAATAGGTATTATTATGTTGATTGGGTTAGTGGCTAAAAATGGAATTCTAATTGTAGAATTTGCTAATCAACGGCAAGGAAGTGGAATGTCGAAAGCGGAAGCTATTCAAGATGCATCGGTGCAACGTCTGAGACCTATTTTGATGAAAAGTTTTTCTACAATATTAGGAACTTTGCCTTTGGCTTTTGCTAGTGCAGAAGGGGCTAACGGACGTGTTGCAATGGGTATTGCTGTGGTTGGGGGATTGATAATTTCAACCTTTTTAACCATGTTTATTGTTCCGGCTATGTATATGTTTATTTCGACAAATAGAAAAAAATAATGAGAATATTCATCGTAACAATTATTATTTTCATATCACCTCTGTTTCTGAAAGCACAGGAAGTATATGATTTACAACGTTGTCTTCAAACGGGATTGGAGAGAAATTATAATATTCGTATCATTACGAATGAACAACAGATGGCAAGTAATAATTTTACGATTGGTAATGCCGGATATCTTCCTACATTAAGTTTGGATGCCGGATATTCTGGTTCTGTAAATGATATTAAGCAAGATTTGTCCGCAGGAGGAACTATTGAAACAGATGGAGTGAATAATCAGACAACTAACGCGGGAGCTAATTTGGGTTGGATGGTTTTTGATGGTTTGAAAATCCAGGCAAATTATAGTCGCCTGAAAGAGCTGAAAAATATGGGAGAATTAAATACTCGGTTAACGGTAGAAGATTTTATTTCTCAATTGACAGCGGAATATTACAACTATGTGCAGCAAAATATTCGATTGAAGAACCTCCGATCAGCAGTCGATTTATCTCGGGAAAGGCTTAGAATTGTAGAAGCCAGATATAATATCGGTTCCATGTCTCGCTTGGATTTACAACAAGCTAAAGTGGATTTTAATGCAGATAGTTCTAAACTTCTCAAACAGTTTGAGATACTTTATTCTTCTCGTATTAGGCTTAATGAATTGATGTCTCTAGATGATGTCTCTCGTTCTATTATTGTTAAAGATTCTATTATTGTACCTAATGGATTACTTGAAAAGAGTGTGTTGTGGGAAAAAACTTTATCTTCTAACACCTCTTTGTTGTTATCGGAAAAATCAAAAACATTAAGTCAATTGGATTATAAGATCATTAAAAGTCGGAATTTTCCATATTTGAAATTGAATGCAGGTTATGGATATGTTCGTAATGATTACGGAACAGGTACTTATAATTACCAAGAATCGTTGGGATTTAATTATGGTTTAAGCCTCGGATTCAGTATTTTTGATGGAATGAATCGGAAACGGGAGCAAAAAAATGCCCGGCTGTCGATTCAAAACAGAGAATTAATGTATGAACAGCTGGAATTAGAGTTAAAAGCTGATCTTTCCAATATTTGGATGGCTTATCGTAATAACTTGAAATTATTGGGCTTGGAAAAACAAAACCTGTTGAATGCCAAAGAAAACTATGAAATTGCAATTGAAAGATACAAATTAGGAGATCTTTCCGGAATTGAACTTCGTGAAGCACAAAATAGTTTACTGGAAGCTGAAGAACGATTGTTGCTAGCTGAGTATAATACCAAAATTTGTGAAATATCTTTGATGCAAATCAGTGGCCAAGCTACACAATATATGGAGAGTTTTTAATTTACCAAACATCGTCTTCTTTTAGTACACCAATAGTAGCAAGTTTTTCTCCTAAGGAAACAACTTCTTTCAGATAAGTTGCTTTTAATTGGTCTGTTGCTGTGGTAATCTCTCCGAAAAATTTATGTTCTACAACTTCTAAACCGGTGTATTCTAATATGCCGATATCTGTTATTTTTTTCATGGCTTCTACCATGCCATTTTTTTCATAATTTTCGAATTTGGCACCCATCGTATTGATTATAACTGCTTTTTTCCCGACCAAACCACGTTCTAAGCCTTCTTTCCCAATAGAATATGCAAAGCCTTGTGCTAATACGCGGTCAAAATATCCTTTTAGAATTGCAGGAGGACCTAACCACCATATTGGATATACAAAAGTAATTACAGAAGCATCCTGTATAAGTTCTTGTTCTTCTTTTACATCCGCCATGTGATCATCTTTTGAAATGATTAACAAATCAGCTTCACTAAGGATAGGATCAAATTTCAGATCATACAAATTTCTTAAGAAAACATCTTTTCCGGAATCTTCAAGTCTTTCGGCCAGTGTTTTTACAATAGTATGACAAAAGCCATTGGGATTAGGATCTGCATAAACAATCAAGTGTTTCATATTCAATAATTATATTTACGATGGGATTATAAAGAACATGGGAGAGGTATATCTTTCCTGTATGCTGAAGCAATGAAAGTTGCAATTAAATCATCTTTTTCATTAGTTACTCTCACCTCAAAATTTCCGATATTTTTTCCGAGTTTTATTTCTTGTGCTTCTGCATATAATGTTCCGTCTCCAACCCCTTTGTGGAAATAAATACTTGTTTGTATGGATACAGCTATATTTCCATATGAATTGACAGCCGCCGCAAAAGCTAAATCAGCTAAAGTGAAAATAGCACCACCTTGCACTGAATTTGCCGCATTCAAATGAAAATCTTTTATTTTCATTTTCGCTTTAGCATAACCGGGGTGGACTTCTATAAGCTCTATTCCGGAGAGTGCAGCATACCTGTCTTTTTTGAAAAACTCTTTAATATCCATATATTTTATTTATTCAGCTTCCACTCGAAACCATCTTTTTTGTCTTTGATCTCAAAGCCTAAAGCTGTAAGTTCATTTCTTATTTTATCGGAAGTTTCCCAATCCTTATTTACTTTGGCTTGCATTCTTAATTCAAGCAATATATCCACTGCTTTAGAAAATGATTCGTATGCGGCGTTCCCGTCTTTTACTTCGTTTTTGATTCCAAATATATCAATGAGAAAAGTTTGGAAGACAGATTGTAGTTCTTCTATGTCTTTGGCAGATAAGGTAATTTCACCCGACAAGGCAGCATTGATATATTTTACTCCTTCAAAAAGGCAAGCGATAGCAATTGGCGTATTTAAATCATCATTCATTGCATCATTACATTTTTTTCTCAAATCTCCAATATTCACAGAAGATTGTGATGATGCAGGTATCTTGGAAATATTTTCGAATGCTTCAAGCATTTTTGATAACCCTTTTTCGGAAGATTGTAAAGCTTCATTGCTGAAATCAAGAGTACCACGATAATGTGCTTGCAAAATGAAGAAACGGATGGTCATCGGGGAATAAGCCTGTTGCAATAAATGATGGGATCCGGAAAATAACTCTTCTAATGTAATAAAATTTCCGAGGGATTTTCCCATTTTTTGTCCGTTAATGGTAATCATGTTATTGTGCATCCAATAACGTACAGCCTCGTGTCCTTCTGCTGCAACAGATTGTGCTATTTCGCACTCATGGTGAGGGAAAATCAAATCCATTCCTCCTCCATGAATATCAAAAGTGTCCCCTAAGTATTTTCTGCTCATGGCACTACATTCTAAATGCCATCCCGGAAAACCGTCGCCCCAGGGAGATGGCCAACGCATGATATGCTCCGGAGAAGCTTTTTTCCATAGAGCAAAATCTATGCTATTTCGTTTTTCTTCTTGTCCTTCAAGTTCACGAGTGGTATTTAGCATGTCTTCGATGTTTCTTCCGGATAATATTCCGTAAGCATGAGAACGATTGTATTTTTCTACATCAAAATATACAGAACCTTCACTTTCGTAAGCAAAACCATTGTCTAAAATTTCTTTTATCATACGAATTTGCTCAATAATATGTCCGCTGGCATGAGGTTCTATGCTTGGTGATAGAACGTTCAAAGCGTCCAGTGCTTTATGATAGCGGTTCGAATAAAATTGTACCACTTCCATAGGTTCTAGTTGTTCGAGGCGTGCTTTTTTTGCAATTTTATCTTCTCCGTGATCGGCATCGTTTTCCAAATGTCCTACGTCCGTAATATTACGTACATAACGTACCTTATATCCTAAATGTGTAAGATAACGAAACAATATGTCAAAGGTAATGGCAGGACGGGCATGCCCTAAATGAGCATCTCCATATACAGTAGGTCCGCATACATACAATCCGACTAATGGGGCATGTAATGGCACAAACTGTTCTTTTTTTCTCTTTAATGTATTGTAAATTTGCAAAGGATGCAACATAATTTCTTCCTAATTTTAAAAAACGTTACAAAGATATAATTTTTTAGCAAAGAAAATGATCTTTTCTTCTTTCATTTGTTTTGAAAGAAGGTGTATAGAGTGTTTTGCTAATGTGATTATAACATATTTTGATCTTAAAGGTTCATGTTAATGAGGTTTCTTGCATAGTCTCAAAACTCCTTTTACCAATTCGATAATTGGTAGAGGAGCTAATGATAATCCAACAACCCATAACCATTGCATTTGTGTCAAAGAAGTTAGTTCAAAGACATTATGTAATGCAGGAATTTCCAGGACTATAAGCATTAACCCGATGACGATAGCAATTGCTCCTAATAGATATTTATTACTGAAAAAGTTATTAAAAGCAGAATGGTAATCAGAACGTACATTAAATACGTGTGCCATTTGAGAAAATGCCAGTACAGCAAATGTCATTGTCCGGGCAGCAGCGATACTGATTTCTTCTGATAATCCTACAGTTGTTTGTAAACCAATCCAATAAGCGATTAAAGAAAGAATTCCTATCATACTACCTTGCAAAAGTACTTTAGTGGAAAACTGTTTATTCATGATATTATACTTGGTGTTAACTGGTGATTGTTTCATTACATCCGGATCTGCAGGATCTACACTAAGAGCTAAGGCCGGGAGACTATCGGTCACTAAGTTGATCCAAAGGATGTGAATAGGTAATAAAGGAGTTGACCAATTAGCTAACACTGCAGTCAATAAAACTACAATTTCTCCGATATTGGTAGAAAGCATGAACTGTATTGCTTTGATAATGTTTCTGAATATTCTGCGACCTTCTTCTACAGCAGTAACAATAGTCGAAAAATTATCATCGGTAAGAACAATATCCGCCGCTTCTTTGGATACGTCAGTTCCCACAATGCCCATGGCAGCACCAATGTCAGCTAATTTAAGCGCAGGAGCATCATTAACTCCATCGCCTGTCATCGCTACAATATTTCCGACCCGTTGAAAAGCTTTTACGATTCGTACTTTATGTTCAGGGGAAACTCTGGCATAAACACTTATGTTGTAAATGTTTTTCATCAGTTCGTCATCAGTCATTTTTTCAATATCTGCACCTGTGAGAGCAATGTCTTCAGGTTGCATGATACCGAGTTCTTTTGCGATTGCTATTGCGGTGGTTTTATGGTCGCCGGTGATCATTACCGGTTTAATTCCTGCCATGCGGCATTTTTCTACTGCGACTTTGACCTCAGGACGGGGAGGATCTATCATACCTGTCATTCCAACAAAAATCAAATCTTTTTCCAAGGTTTCCGGCGTGATTTTTTCCGGAAAAGTATCAAGGATTTTATAAGCCATTCCCAATACACGTAATGCCTTTTCGGCTAAAGAAATATTGGATTTTTTGATTTCATTCTTTTGAGAATC
>JAVBMM010000199.1:0-12693 GCA_031552425.1 Bacteroidales bacterium
TTTAATAGAAGCAAACGAAGTGGAAATAGTACAAAACATTAATAATTATAGTTTTTATGGCACTCTACCCTAATTTAATAAAAGATGCTTTGAAAAATGTTCGTTATCCGGGTACGGGTAAAGACATTGTTTCTTCCGGAATGCTGGAAGATGATATTCATATAGAAGGAAATAAAGTTTTTTTTTCTATTGTTTTTGAAAAACCGAATGATCCTTTTATCAAATCCGTTATTAAAGCTGCAGAAACGGCAATTATTACTTATGTGGGTGATTTTGTAAATATTAAGGGAAATATTACTGAAAAAATTAAACAAATCCCTCCCAAAAATCCTGAAAAATTACTTCCGGGAGTAAAAAATATCATTGCTATTTCTTCTGGTAAAGGAGGTGTTGGAAAAAGTACAATTGCTGCTAACCTGGCGGTATCGCTTGCACAAATGGGTTATAAAGTAGGTTTGTTGGACGCAGATATATATGGTCCTTCTGCTCCAAAAATGTTTCATTTAGAAGAATCTCTTCCTGTTTTGGAAAATATTGAAGGTATAGATATTATTGTTCCTGTGGATAGTTATGGTGTTAAGGTGCTTTCTATTGGATTTTTTGTAGATAAGGGAAGTGCTGTTGTATGGAGAGGAAGTATGGCCAGCAATGCGTTGAAACAATTGATTGGAGATGCTTATTGGGGAAATTTGGATTTCTTTTTGTTGGATTTGCCTCCCGGAACAAGTGATATTCACCTGACTTTAGTGCAAACTTTAGCAATTACGGGTGTTGTAGTTGTTTGTACTCCTCAAGAAGTAGCTTTGGCAGATGCCCGTAAAGGAATCAATATGTTTACCGGAGAAAAAGTCAACATTCCGGTATTGGGATTAGTAGAAAATATGGCTTGGTTTACTCCTGCAGAACTTCCTGATAATAAGTATTATATCTTTGGAAAAGAAGGTTGTAAAAAACTGGCTGAGGAAATGAATATTCCATTGCTTGGACAAATACCTATCGTGCAGAGTATTTGTGAAGGAGGAGATTCCGGAATTCCTGTGGCTTTGAATGAGAATTCAGTTACAGGAAAAGCTTTCAGGTCTCTGTCTGAAGCTTTTCTAACACAGGTAGAGCATAGAAACTTAAATATGAATCCTTCTAAACGAGTAGAAATAAAAAGTTGAATATAATTTCTATAGATCTATTTTTAAGTTTATACCTTCAAAATCTTCTTCTATAAATTCAACTTTAGAATTCGGATCTTCTGCTTTGATTTTATCTTTATCACTGTATTGTGGTACAAAATCAACAGTATTGTTTTCTTTTATATATTCTATAACTTCTTTCATTTCGTTCATGAAACAATTGAAATCTTCTTTGTATAAAAAGATTTTATGTTTTTCGAATTGAAATGGTTGATCAGAATTTTCATTAAGAGAAACTTTACGACTTTCGGTAATCGTTAAAAAGAGTTCACCTCTTTTATTTTTTCTCACATCAAAATAGTAAATTCTTTTACCTGCTTTAATCGTTTTAGAAAAAACAACTCCGTTTTCTTTTTCGTTTACTTTACGCGAGTAATCCATGAGCAATAAATTTTAAAAATTAGTGATATATCATTTAGTCATAATTACAAATATAACATGTTATTTTTTAAAAAATCAATCTACATTATGATAAAATTTGTTTTTATTGCAAAATTGATAATTTAATATTTTTTATCTGATATAATTGAAATTTATGTGTACCTTTGCGGTCGCAAATAAAGAAGTTCTTTTTTAATGATTAATCGTATTGTTATTCGTTCTAAAACTCTCCAAGTTTTATTTTCTGCCTATCAAAAAGAGAGTAAAGATCTTAAGCTCGTTGAAAGCGAGTTATTATTTAGTTTTCAAAAGTCGTATGACCTGTATTTTTATCTTCTTTCATTGCTTCCTTTCCTAACTGATTTAGAACAAAAAAGATTAGATATTCGTAAGCATAAATATTTGGCTACGGAAGCAGAAAAAAATCCGGATACACGTTTTATTAATAATCGTTTTATAGCACAACTTTCTTCCAATGAGCAATTATCTAAGTTTATTGGAGAAAAAGGATTGTTTTGGTTGGAAGAAACTAATTTTACAAGAAAATTATTGGATCAGATCATCGGATCTGATATTTATCAGTCATACCTTCATTCCACTGATACTTACGATTCCGATAAGGAATTTTGGAGGCAAGCTTTTAAAAAGTTTATTTGTAAAAATGAAGAATTGGAAGAATTGTTGGAAGATAAGAGTATTTATTGGAATGATGATGTAGAGATTGTTGAAACATTCGTATTGAAAACAATCAAACGTTTTGAAGAAGAAAATGGAAATAAACAGGAACTACTTCCTATGTTTAAAGACGCTGAAGATAGAGAGTATGCTATTCGTCTTTTAAGGCAAGCTATGATCAATAGAGAGGAATATAATAAACGGATTGATCAACACATTAAGAATTGGGATTTTGACCGTATTGCCAACATGGATTTATATATCATGCAGATGGCTATTGCAGAAATCGTTACATTTCCTGAGATTCCGGTTAGTGTGACTTTGAATGAGTATATTGATTTGGCTAAAGTATTTAGTACCCCTCAAAGTGCTGTTTTTATTAATGGAGTCTTGGATGCGATTGTGTCCGATTTGAGAAAAGAAAATTTGTTATTTAAAAATTAATCTTTTCGGAGAAGTTTTTTTTCTCACTAATAATCCGTAGATTTGTAATCGGAAAAGTATTGTAAATAATTTATATTATAACAGTTATGAATATATTAAATGTAATGTTACAGGCAACCGGAGGAGGTACTTCAACCGGAAATACCAACTATGGTTGGATAATGATGATTGCCATTTTTGCTATTTTTTACTTTTTTATGATTCGTCCACAGCAAAAAAAGCAAAAAGAATTACAGAAAGCGAGAGAAGCTATGAAAGTAGGGGATAAGGTAGTCTCTTCCGGTGGTATTTATGGGAAAATTAAAGAAGTGAATGATACTGATTTTGTTGTAGAAATTGCTGACAATGTAAAAGTTAAAATAGATAAAGCATCTGTTTTTGCGGCGCCTAATGCTCCCAATTGATAAACATAAGATAAACATTAAACATGATATCAAAGCTTTCTTTCAGAGTGAAAAATGGAAGGAAGCTTTGATATTTTTGTTTTTTTTCATCTTGTCTTCCTTTTTTTGGTTGCTACAAACCTTACAGCAACCCTCAGAAATAAATATTAAAGTTCCCTTGAATTATATTCATTTGCCTAATAGTCTAGCGGTAAGTGATACTTTTCCAAATTATTTAACATTAAAAGTACAAGATAAAGGAACCAATTTGTTGATTTTCATGTCGGATAAAAAAGAGAAATCTATTACTTTCGATATGCAATCTATGAATCCTTCTCAACATTCTTATGTAATTACCCAGCAACAAATTGAAGAAGAATGTAAAAAAATATTACCCCCTTCTTTTAAATTATTATCTTTTCATCCTACTAATATTCTTATAAATTATTCTCATTTAAAAAAGAAAAAACTTCCGGTATCATTGGATGGAAGTATTATTCCTGCTTCAGGTTTTATGCTGACTGAAAATTTAAAATTTACTCCATCGGAGATAAACGTTTATGCTTCTCCCAAGATATTAGATTCTTTGGAAACTATTTATACTCAAAAAGTTGAATTAAGCGGCTTAAAAGAATCTAGGCATTTGAAGTTGAAGTTGGCTCCACCTCCCCACGTAAAAGTTAGTGAGATTTTTGTGGATTTGACAGTGAAAATAGAAGAATATACAGAGAAAGTATTTGAAGTACCGGTTACTTCAAAAGATTTTCCTAAAAATTATAGGCTGAGGACCTTTCCTGCTTATGTACAGATTTCTTGTTTATTGCCATTGTCCCGCTATACATCTGTTAATTCAGGAGACTTTGAGGCTTCTGTGCATTATAAGGATGTGGTGAAGGATTCTGTATCAACAGCTCCATTAACTATCTCTAGAAAACCGGAATGGATTAATAGCTATAGATTTAATCCGGAAAGAGTAGAATTTCTTATAGAACAAGTTAAATAACATGATTAAAATTGGTGTTACAGGGGGCATAGGGAGTGGAAAATCTACCATATCTCGTTTGCTTGAAATAATAGGAATTCCTGTATATATTGCCGATGAAGCGAGTAAACATTTAACCAATACTTCTTCTGTAATAAAAAATGCATTGATTAAATCTTTTGGTACAGAGTTGTATGATAATAATGGTTTATTGAATAAATCTTTGCTGGCATCCATTATTTTTTCAGATAAAGATAAACTACAATTGGTCAATAGTATTATTCATCCTGTGGTAGCAAAAGATTTTGAACAATGGACACAGCAACAATCTACTTGTTTAGTTGCTATGGAATCTGCTATCCTTTTTGAATCTGGATTTGATAAGCATACGGATATTGTTATTACAGTCTCTTGTCCATTGGAAATCCGTATAGAACGAATTCAGTTGAGAGATTCTTTATCACGAAAACAGATTATAGATCGTATTAATAATCAATTACCAGAGGAAGAAAAATGCCAGCGAAGCGATTTTGTAGTTTTTAATGATAATATACAGGCTTTAATTCCTCAGTTAGAAGAAATTGTAAATAAAATCTTGAAATGAATGAGAAAAAGTCCCTTTCCGTTTTTTTGCAGGTTTAAAATACTATATTAATTTTGCCCCGAACTTTAAAAAATCTTTTATGTTGAAGAAAATTTTATCTATCTCCGGAAAACCCGGATTGTACAAATTGATTTCTCAAGGAAAAAATGTGTATATTGTAGAATCTCTTATTGATGGAAAAAGAATTCCGACATATCCGAGAGATAAAGTTGTTTCTTTGGGAGACATTGCTATTTATACTTTAAATGAAGAAGTTCCATTAGCTGAAGTATTGACAAAAATCAAAGAAAAAGAAGAAGGAAGAAAAGTTTCTTTGACCAAAGTAGCACAACCAGATCAATTGAAGAAATTTTTTGAAGAAATCCTTCCGGATTTTGACAGAGAAAGAGTATATCCTTCAGATATAAAGAAATTAATTGGTTGGTATAACTTGTTGATAGACAAAGGCATTGTGGATTTTCAGATAAAAGAAGAGGAAAATTCAGAAGACAATAAAGAAGAAGCATGATTTTATATATCATCATTTTTATTTTAATATTTAATTTTTGTTGGGAGGAATATCTTAACTATTTAAATAGGAAGATGATGTCTTCTGCTCTTCCAGATAAACTTAAAGGTATTTATAATGAGAATGATTATGCCCGCCAGCAGGAATATTCAAAAGAAAATAGCCGATTAGGATTTTTTTCTGAAAGTTTTTCTTTAATAATCATCCTTTTGATATTGTGCTTTGGAGGTTTTGGTTGGCTGGATGAATGGATTCGTCATCATGTTACACAACATTTTATATTTCTCCCTTTGGTTTTCTTTGGCTTTATATTAATTGTAAATCAAATAATTAGTCTTCCATTTGCCTGGTATGACACATTTCGTATAGAAGAAAAATTTGGATTTAATAAAGTAACCCCCAAACTTTTTGTGACGGATTCAATCAAAGGTTTATTATTATCATGCATTATAGGAGGAATTATCCTTTCTCTTATTTTGTTTATTTATCAGCATTTTGGAGATAAGTTTTGGTTATTGGCTTGGGCTGTTATTACTGTATTCTTTGTTTTTATGAATATGTTTTATTCGGAATGGATTGTACCTTTATTCAATAAACAAAAGCCATTGGAAAAAGGGGAATTACGTACTACTATTGAGAGTTTTAGTCATAAAAGTGGTTTTCAGTTGAAGAATATTTATGTGATAGATGGTTCTAAAAGAAGTACAAAAGCTAATGCTTATTTTAGTGGTTTTGGGAATAAAAAACGAGTAGTTCTTTTTGATACATTAATTGAAGAGTTGACAACAGATGAAATAGTTGCAGTACTTGCACATGAAGTAGGGCATTATAAGAAAAAGCATGTTATACAGGGATTATTTATGTCAATTATATCTACAGGAATAACCTTATTTATTTTATCTTTTTTCTTGAATAATCCTTATTTAAGCGAATCTTTGGGAGGAAAAATTCCTTCATTTCACTTGGGGTTAATTGCTTTTTTTTTACTTTTCTCTCCCATATCAGTTATTACTGGCTTATTGTTTAATGTGATTTCACGTAAAAATGAATATCAAGCAGATGCTTACGCTGCAAGTTTTGGATATGGAAATGCTTTGGTAAAATCACTTAAAAAAATATCAGTGAAAGCATTGAGCAATTTGAATCCTCACCCTTGGTATGTTTTTTGGCATTATTCTCATCCTACTTTATTACAAAGAATAGAAAAATTATCTTAAAATATTTTATTCTGAAAAAATATTTATATTTGTACTGTTATATTAAACAGGTGTATTCCGAAAAACCTTTAACAGAGTAGGATATTTAATATTTATGTGTTATGAAAAAATTCAGATTTCTTTTTGTAGGGCTTTTCATGTTATTGGCAGTTACAGTAAATGCACAATTGAAATGGGGTATTAAAGCAGGCCTTAATGTGGCTTCAATATCTGGTGGAGAAGAAGAAATTTATGGTATTAAAACAGATAAAAAAGTCGTCCGGGATTTCATCTTGGAGTGATGGCACAATTCATGTTTGCTCCGTCTATGGGTATTGAAACAGGACTTTATTATTCAAGTTTAGGTTCAAAAGAAAAAATTGACTATTCAGGAAATATCACAGAAGGTCCGGTAACAACTGGAGTAAATATTGATGCAAAATCAACAGTTTCAGCTTCTTATATTCAGTTGCCGGTTTCTTTTTTGTATAAATTTAATGTAGGACCTGGTTTATCTCTTTATCCGTCTATAGGTTTGTACATGGGACTTGGAGTTGGTGGTAATGTAAAAGAGTCTGGAAGTATTGAATTTCCTGATTATCCAACATTTAATAAATATATTGACTCAAAGGTTGATTTATTTGGAAAAGGTGATAAAGATGGAGATGGTAATTATACAGGATATGAGGCCAATCGTTTTGATGCAGGTTTAACTTTCGGTTTAAATTTGGAATATAACAAAATTGTCTTGGGTGTTGGTTATGATTTGGGGCTAACGAAGCTTAATAACGAATCAGATTCAGGTGTGGATGATATGCATAATCGCAATCTCAAAGTATCTGTAGGTTATTTCTTCTAAAAATAAAAAAATCTTTATATTTTCGCTGTCTCAAAGATGTAAAATGTTTTTGAGACAGTTTTTCATATAAGATTTCATACTTTTATTATTTACAAGGAATAGAAAAATCAGCTTATAAATATTTTATTTTGAAAAAATATTTATATTTGTGCTGTTATATTAAGAGGTGTATTCCGAAAAACCTTTAACAGAGTAGGACTTTAAATGTTTATGTATTATGAAAAATTTCAGATTTCTTTTTGTAGGACTTTTCATGTTATTGGCAGTTACAGCAAATGCACAATTGAGATGGGGTCTTAAAGCAGGTTTTAATGCTTCAACTCTTAATGGTTTAGAAAATATCTATGGTGATGGTGATTATTCAAAAAATTATCATGCTGGTTTTCATGCAGGAGCTGTTATGCAATTTATGTTTACTCCTTCTTTTGGTATTGAAACTGGGTTGTATTACTCTATGCTTGGGTATAAAGATGAATATAAAGATTCTCAAGCTGAACCTCCATATGAAGAAACTAGAACAAGTACATCAAATCCATCGTACCTGCAATTACCTATTGCTTTTTTATATAAATTTGATCTAGGTTCCGGTTTGTCTCTTTATCCTTCAGCAGGTATTTATTTAGGATGTGGTATTGCGGGAAAAACTAAAATTGAAGAAACGATGACGGGTAGACCTGATTCTAAGGAGGAGTATGATTATTTTGGAAAATTTAAAGTGAATGGAACTGAAAAAGAAATATACAATCGTTTTGATGCAGGTTTAACTTTCGGTTTAAATTTGGAATATAACAAAATTGTCTTTGGTGTTGGTTATGATTTAGGTCTTGCTAAAGTAAATAAAGAAAAACTTACAAAAGGAGGTAAAAGAGCAAGTGATCTGAAGAATGAAAATATTAAGGCATCTATAGGATATTTCTTCTAAAGCAAAAAAAACTTTATATTTTCAACTGTCTCAAAAATATTTTGTATTTTTGAGACAGTTTTTTTATGTCAAATTTTATACTTCATAAATTTATTGTTGAAGTAAAAAATTATATGCTATGATTAATGTAGAAATTATAACTATTGGAGACGAATTGCTTATCGGACAAGTTGTAGATACCAATTCTGCTTGGATGGCGCAAGAATTAAATAAGATTGGTTTTGAGGTGAAATCAATAGTAACAGTAGGAGATAACGAAAAAGAAATAGAAAGAGCTTTTGATAAATCTTTTTTAAGAGCATCTGTCATTTTAGTCACCGGAGGAATTGGTCCTACGAAAGATGATATCACTAAAAAAACACTTTGTAAATATTTTGAGTGTGGATTAAGATTTGACGGAGAAGTCCTTAAAAATATGGAAGAGATTTTTACTCGTCTTGGAAGAGAAATTAATCCGTTGACTTATGGACAATCGTATGTGCCGGAAGCATGTTCGGTTATACAAAATAAAGTGGGAACAGCCCCTGCTACTTGGTTTGAAAAAGATGGAAAAGTATTGATATCTATGCCAGGGGTCCCTCATGAGATGAAATGGTTAATGAAGGAAGAAATTCTTTCAAGATTAAAAGAGACATTCAAACAAGACACATATATTCAATACCGTACATTTTGGGTGGAAGGGTACACGGAATCAGCTTTAGCAATGTTGTTAGAAGATTTTGAAAAAGATTTACCAGAGAATATAACTTTGGCTTATCTTCCGGCTCTTGGTATGATTCGTTTGAGATTAACTGGAAAAGACGAAGAGGAAACGGTTCTTTTTCAAGCTATAGAAGAACAACGAGAAAAACTAAAAAAGATAATTGGGACGAAAATATTCTCTGAAGAAGACAAACCAATCGAAATATTGCTTGCGGAAACACTTGAGAAAAATAAACTAACTCTTGGATTAGCAGAAAGTTGTACGGGTGGAAATATAGCCCATGTTATTACTTCTATTCCTAATGCATCACGTTATTTTAAAGGTGGAATTGTTGCTTATTCTAATGGGGTAAAGGTGAATATTTTAAATGTAAATCCTTCAGATTTAGATAAAGAGGGAGCTGTAAGTGAAATTGTTGTTACTCAAATGGCAGAAGGTGTTTGTAAAATATTGCAAACAGATTGTGCTATTGCTACTTCCGGGGTTGCAGGACCTGATGGAGGAAGTACTGAAAAACCAGTAGGAATGGTTTATATTGCTGTTTCTTGTAAAAATAAGACAATTGTACAAAAACATATTTTTGGAAAATCTAGAGAACAAAATATTCAACGGGCTTCTAATATGGCTTTGTTAATGCTATATAAGATGTTGAAAGAGAAAGATGATGAATAATTGTCATGCTAAAAATAGGAAAATTATTTTGTATTTTTTGGTAATGTAAAAAAAAATCTGTTACTTTGCGCCCTGAATTGGAAACAAGGTCGAATGTTATTAGTTCGGAAAAATAATTAAAACATCATATAAAATGTCAAAAGTTTGTCAAATCACAGGAAAAAAAGCAATTGTTGGCAACAATGTTTCTCACTCCAATGTGAAAACAAAAAGAAGATTCAACGTTAATTTGTTTAGAAAGAAATTCTATTGGGTAGAAGAAGATGTTTGGGTCAGTCTTAATGTATCAGCTGCAGGATTGAGAGTGATCAATAAAATTGGATTAAATGCTGCTATTAAAAAAGCTGCTGAAAAAGGTTATATAAACGCTTAATTAGAGGAGACCTAAATAATGGCAAAGAAAGCAAAAGGAAATAGAGTACAAGTAATTCTTGAATGTACTGAACATAAGGAAAGTGGTATGCCGGGTACTTCTCGTTATATTACTACTAAAAATAGAAAAAATACAACTGGAAGATTGGAATTGAAAAAATATAATGCAATCTTGAAGAAAGTAACAGTTCATAAAGAAATAAAATAAAGAATCATGGCAAAGAAAACCGTAGCAGGATATCGGGAAAAATCCGAAGGACGTTCTTATTCTAAGGTGATAAAAATGGTTAAATCGTCAAAAACAGGAGCTTATTGCTTTAAAGAAGAAATGGTTCCCAATGAAGCAGTGAAAGATTATTTCGCGAAATAATTTCCAAAATATTTTCAATACCAAGAACTTCCTTTCGATGAATTTTATTGAGAGGGAGTTTTTTCATTTAAAAACAATCGTAATATGGGAATTTTTAGCATATTTTCCAAAGAAAAAAAGGATACTTTAGATAAAGGATTGTCTAAAACCAAGGAAAGCGTTTTTTCCAAAATCAGTAGAGTAGTTGCCGGAAAATCAAAAGTAGATGATGATATTTTAGATGAATTGGAAGAAGTCCTTATTACTTCTGATGTTGGAGTAGATACTACATTGAAAGTAATCGAAAGAATTGAGAAAAGAGTTGCTAAAGATAAATACGTAAATACAAGCGAATTGACAGGTATATTGCGTGAGGAAATAGCAAACCTACTTATAGAAAATAATGTTGACCAGAATGAGGAGTTTGATGTTCCTGATAATAAAAAACCTTATGTAATAATGGTAGTTGGGGTGAATGGCGTTGGAAAGACAACTACTATCGGAAAATTGGCATATCAATATAAAAATAACGAAAAAAAAGTATATCTGGGAGCTGCAGATACTTTTCGTGCTGCAGCGGTGGAACAACTAGTTATTTGGGGAGAAAGGGTAGGAGTGCCGGTAATTAGACAGAAAATGGGATCGGATCCTGCTTCTGTGGCTTTCGATGCCTTAACTTCAGCCAAAGCGAATGATGCAGATGTTGTGATTATTGATACTGCAGGACGTTTACATAATAAGGTTAATTTGATGAATGAATTAACTAAAATAAAAAATGTAATGAAGAAGGTAGTGCCTGATGCTCCTCATGAAATTTTGTTGGTATTAGATGGTTCTACAGGGCAAAATGCATTTGAACAAGCCAAACAATTTACAGATGCTACCGAAGTAAATGCTTTAGCAATAACGAAATTGGATGGTACAGCAAAAGGTGGAGTTGTCATTGGAATATCAGATCATTTCAGGATTCCTGTCAAGTATATAGGTCTTGGAGAAGGTCTGGAAGATTTACAATGTTTTCGTAAAAAAGAGTTTGTAGATTCCTTATTTGGGGAATGAAAAAAAATAAAGTAGATATTATTACGCTTGGTTGTTCCAAAAACCTTGTAGATTCAGAGCAATTGATGAAGCAATTATCTGCTAATGGTTATCTTGTCGCTCATGATTCAAGTAGTCCGGATGGAGAAATTGTGGTTATTAATACATGTGGATTCATAGGAGATGCAAAGGAAGAGTCCATTAATATGATATTAGATTTTACCGAAGCCAGAAAAAAGAGGAAAATAAAAAAACTTTTTGTGATGGGATGCTTGTCTGAGCGTTATTTCAACGATCTTAAACAAGAAATTCCTGAAGTAGATTGTTTTTATGGAAAATTCAATTGGAAAAATTTAATTGTTGACCTAGGAAAAACATATCATCAAAATCTCTCTTTGGAACGAATTTTAACAACTCCTAAACATTATGCGTATCTTAAAATATCGGAAGGATGTAGTAGAACATGTTCTTATTGCGCTATTCCGATTATTACGGGAAAACATCAATCGCGTAGTATGGAAGATATTATCAAGGAAGTACAATGGCTTGTAAAACAAGGTGTCAAAGAATTTCAACTGATAGCGCAAGATTTAACGTTTTATGGGTTAGATTTGTATAAAAAAGCAACACTTCCGGAGCTCGTTAAAAGAATATCCGATATACAAGGAGTTGAATGGATACGTTTACATTATGCCTATCCGGCACATTTTCCTCGAGAGTTACTTCAAATTATGAGAGAAAGGGATAATGTATGCAAATATCTGGATATTGCTTTACAGCATATTAGTGATCCAATGTTGAAATTAATGCGTCGCAATATCACTAAATCTCAAACAGTTGATTTGATACGGAATATCAGAGAAGAAGTTCCAGGTATTCACCTTAGAACGACTATGATGGTAGGGCATCCTGGAGAAACGGAAGATAACTTTCAAGAGTTACTTGAATTTGTGCAGGATACACGTTTTGAACGTTTAGGTGCTTTTTCTTATTCGGATGAAGAACAAACATATGCTAATTTGCATTATAATGATGATATTCCATTTGATGTTAAACAATATAGAATGGATCAATTGATGACAATTCAAGAAAACATTGCTAATCAAATCAGTGAACAAAAAGTTGGACAACAAATTAATGTTATAATTGATAAAGAGGAGGAAGATTATTATATCGGACGAACATCTTTTGATTCTCCAGATGTTGATCCAGAAGTCCTTGTAAGGAAAGATAAATCATTAATAGTTGGTGATATATATCCGATAAAGATAATATCATCCCAATCTTTTGATCTTATAGGAATATGTGAATAAATGGAGAATACTGTAATTTTTTTTTGTATTTTCATATATTATTTGTAATATAGCAGGCAATTTGAAAACAAAGTGAATAACTCTGAATTAGTATACACATTAGGTAAG
>JAVBMM010000047.1:0-6499 GCA_031552425.1 Bacteroidales bacterium
GTTACCGTTACAGGAGGAGTAAGTACTACTGATGGTAGTTCGTGGGATAATGCCTACACTGGACTTGCCGGCATACTAAAAACAGCAGGAGATTATCCGGGTTGTATTACCGAAATATGGGTGGCTGAAGGTACCTATTATCCGGAATATAAAATAGCTGATCTTGATCGTAATGGAAATGAAACTTCGGATAGAGACAAATCATTCGTTTTAGTTCCGAATGTAAAAGTATACGGAGGTTTTGCCAGCGGTCTTACAGGGACAGAGGGTGATATCGACCAGCGCGATTGGAAAACTAATGCTTCCATCTTAAGCGGAGATTTGGGTGTTGCTGAAGATCCAAGTGATAATGCATACCATGTGGTTGTAGCATCCGGAGATTTGGGAACTGCAGTATTGGATGGATTTACTATTACCGAAGGAAATGCGGACAAAGAAAGTTCCGTTGGAGGATTTTACGCGCTGCAAGGCGGTGGAATTACATTCGATAAAGTAGCAGCTCCGGTATTGTCCAACCTGATTATAACAAAAAATAATGCCTTGTTGGGAGGTGGAATCGGTTTCTTCTTGCAGGAAGGTGATGAAACGGATGACTTTATCAATGGAGGCAACTATGGTTCTCCGATTGTGATTAGAAACGTTGAAATCAGTGAGAATACGTCCTTGTATCTGGGCGCCGGAATGTTCAATATGGGAAGGACATTCGATATCTATAATTTTGACATTCGTGATAATGAACTTGACCCAGGAGAAGGAGACACAGGAGGAGGAATACTCTCCGTAGGTACTTTGAATTTGACAAACGGAAAAATAACCGGTAACAAAGCACCAAGAGGAGGAGGATTTACTTTTGTACAGGATGTGATTCCTGATGCAGGATTTACAATGACTAATGTTACCATAAGCGGAAATGAGACTTTTGGATCAGAATTAGGAGGAGGAATACTCTTAATAGGGACCGGAAACGGGCAGAATCAAACAATAAACAACAGTATTATCTGGGGCAATACGGCCGATGGTCAAATTTCGAATGTTGTCAATATGGATGGTAGTGATATTAATATTGTGTTTAGTTACAGTATCATACAGGAATCCGGCGGAAGCAGCAATTGGGATGATTATTTTGGAGTAGATGGAGGAAACAACCTGGATGCTGATCCAATGTTTACTGCAACCGGTGACTATACTTTGCAAACAGGAAGCCCTGCAGTGGACTCCGGAAATAACTCCTTATACTCTGATGCGGGAGGAAGTTTGGCTTCAGATAAAGATATAGCAGGAAATCCTCGGGTAGCTGGTGGTACAATCGACAGAGGGGCTTATGAATCGCTGTCCAATGTTCTTACTCTTGGAATCCGTTTGTTCTTGCAAGGACCGACTAAGAGTGACGGAAAAGGAGGCGCTGTGATGAATAATTATATTCAAACTGGAGGTTATGCCTTTACAGGTACTCCAAAATTACCTGTACAGAATCCTTATGGAATTAAAAATTCTTCAAGTGAAGTTGTTGAGTATGCTGATATTAATAATGTTTCAGGAGCTGCAGGAACGGTTGTCGATTGGGTAAGAGTCGAGATTTGGCAGTTGAACACAGAATTGACCAAGAAGACATTATTGGAAACGAAGGCATTACTTCTTAAACCTGACGGAAGCGTGGTTGATCTTGATGGAAGTATCCCATCTTTTACTCCACAGGCAGCAGGTGTTAATGTAAATGTCGTTGTTAAACACCGCAACCACCTGGCTATTATAGGTAATCAAATACCGTTTGTTTCCGGTTCGATGGGATATGACTTCTCTACCTCATTAAGTCAGGCATTCAATAAGGACGGACGAACAAACCAGATGATTCTTAAAAATACCGTTTGGTGTTTGCGCGCAGGCGATTTGACTATGGATAATATTGTGGACTCTGCTGATAGGAATAAATTTAATCCTCCTTTCAACCTGACAACTAAAGGTCAGTATATACCGGCAGACCTGAATATGGATGGTATTGTTGATTCCGCCGATAGGAATTTATTCAATCCGGCTTTCAATGGCACTTATTATTCCACCATCATTTTTTATTAATCTTTAAAAATAATATAGTATGAAACTACTAATAAAAATTAAAATCTTGGTGATTCTCGCCTTCTTTAGTACGGGAGCATTTGCATATCCTACTATAGACCTGAAAGTTAGAGATTTAAAATATGATGCTGATTTGAATGCCATAACTTTTGATATTCAATTTAAGTCTGGAACTGACTATGTCCGGCTCACAGATGCCGGTTTCTGGAACTCCGCTAATGTCAGGTTCGATTTTTTCCTGGAATCGGGAGTTGAGATTGATATCGCTGCGGCGAATAGCCTTTCTGATATATTATCTCCGGGAGCTAACAGGGTGACAGAAATGTCTTTTATTGAAGAATTTCCGTTAGGAGCGCCGATTGGTACCACTGTTACTATGGGGGTTGCTTTGATGCGGGCTTCAAATAATACTACAAATGATTTGACTACCGATTATATCGACATTATTCATGTAGTTATACCGGTTACCAGTTCTGCAAAGCCGTCAAAAAACTCGCACATCTCCATGAGGCCTACTTATAATGACAGTGAGGATTATGTTCGGTTTACACGGAGTTTCTGGACAAATAACACAACGGTTGACGGAGCAGAAGCAGAAACGGATGGTTATTTCAATCCATCTAAAAATGAATATTATCTTGACGAATGCGAATCAACAGCAGTGTTTGTTTGGACAGGAGCTAACGATAATGATTGGAATAATCCTGCAAACTGGACTGATGGTAAAGGAGTTCTTTCAACAACATATCCTACGCTTTGCGATGATGTTTATATTCCGGGAGGATTAGCTATATATCCTTATTTGGGATCGGGCGTGGCTAACGAATGTAAAAATATCTACTTCATGCAAGGTGGAGAAGTCGCTCAACAACAATACCTGACTTATACAAGAGCCCATATACAGTATAATTTTGGAACTGATAATCAGTCCAAAAATACTACAATGAGCGATAACTTAATAGCACAAGGTGTTAATGAAACAACTATCAGTGATCACCTGAGTTTTTCTGCTCAAAAATCCACTTCAGCTTTGTCACGGAGTTCATGGCACATGTTTGCCAATCCATTGCAAAAAATTGTTTCCGGAGACTTCGCATTTGGAGGTTTTCCCAGAACATTCATGCAGAAATTCAATGTAACAGGTCCTTCACAAGGAACTTATCCTACAGCCGATTGGACAGGTACGTTCACCAGTTACATAGAAACAATCAAAGCCGGAGACGGATTTATGTATTGGATTAACACAAATACAGGTGCTGATATGTATAAGGATGCCGGTTCAGGAACAGATGGCACATTCTTTACCGAATCTAGGGATTATGGAATTAAAGCGTCAAACGGAATTTTAGAATTGCCGTATATTGGAAGCAAAACAATGACCGATGCTCATCGTACGCAAATACATAATACAGAATCCAATACAACTAATTTCTATTATTACTTTGACAGTTCTCCTTATCAGGTATTGTCTAAAAACGATACATACAACCGTGGTGGAGAGAATGATGCTTATCGCTTATTCGATGCTTCATCTGCTATTTCTTATACGGTTAGCCAGGGAACAACCGATCGGACTATACTAATTGGTAATCCGTTGATGTCAACAATTGACTTTAACGCATTCTATAATGATAATCAGGATTATATATTAGATAACTATAGAATGTTGAATTTGTCTAATCCTCAAAATTTATATTTTGACATTTGGAAAACAGATGGAACAACAACCGGAACGATCGACAAATATATTCCTCCTATGCAAGGATTCTTTGTGACATTGAAAGGTGTAGTTGAACCTGCCAACATTAATCTTTTATTTAATGCTTCAAATATCTCTGTAAAACGTCCGGAAAGTTCTACCTCAAAATTAAGATCCGCACAGAATGTGGAGAAAGATATTTTGAGAATTCATGCATCCAATTCTTATTTTACTTCGGATATGTTGATTGCCAAACGGGAAGGGTCTGATGATGCTTATCAAAACGGAGAAGATGTGTATAAGTTATTTTCTAAACAAACGTACGCTCCGGAAGTATTTGCTTACGTGGATCAGATTCCGTTAGCTATGAACTTTGTAGGAAGCAGCGACTTAGTTGTGCCCGTAGGTCTTAAAACACTAATGACCGGAGAAACAACTTTCCGATTGACCGGAATGGACTCGTATGATGCGAAAATCGAATTTGTAGATACTAAATTAGATAAAAAAGAAAATATTACCGGAAAAGATAATTTTGAATATACATTTAATAATACGGTGACTACTGTTCAGAACGACCGTTTCCAAATACGTTTCTCTTTATCTGGACAAACCGGATTCGACAGAGAGTCAGCTAATTCGGGTATTAAAGTATATCCTGAGAAAGATGTAATAACAGTATTATCTTCTACTTCCGATTTGATCAAACAAGTACAGATTTATGACATACAAGGGAATCTATTGTATCATAGAAATGAAATCAATGACTCCTATTGCCGTCTTAATCTGTCTTTATCAAGTAATCAGATTATTGTCGTAAAAGTATCCACAGAGCATGAGACGAAGAATGTTAAATTATTAACTAAATAACAATTAAAAGATGAAACTAAAACTAATCATTTTACATACTATATTCTTCTTCTCAGGAATATTATCTATTAATGCAAATACTCAGTATTCTATTGATTATTATCGAGAAATAGGAGAATATGGTAAAAATAAAGCGGAATCTTCGAGCCCTTCCATGATTTTTGGAACAGGGTCAGAATCTCCTTCTTCTTATTTGGAGAATACAACCGGAAGATGGGGCTCCTCTCTTTTTCCTGGTATCAATGGGGAGAATTTCGGAATTCTGACAGAAGGTAACCCATGGGATATCGATCCAAACGATGGGGGAAACGGACAAGGGACAGTCTTCATTGCTGATGGTGAAAGCATTCTGCTTTTCGGAGTCTTGACTTATATTATTATTTTAGCAATAAATAAAAAACGAAAAATAAAGATCAAAGAGACTGTCTGTTAAAAATCCAATAAACTAAAAAATAAAAATGGCTTGGTATCTTTTTTACCAAGCCATTTTTTTACAAGTTGATATACTTGTGACATTCCTGTCAAATAACGGTTTATTTATTTTAATTTAACTTCTCTTCCATTCCCTATTCACCGTTCATTAACTAAATGAAAATCTGATATAGAAATAGCTTAAAAAACCTTATTGACTGATATACAGGGTAAATTGTATTAAAATATCTTCCTTCACTTAGTAAGTGATGGAAAAAAATAAGTAGTGTCTGTGTAATTTGCGGCAAAGTTAATGCCAATTTAATACCGTATTCTAGCATATATCAACCATTTTTAGGATAAAATCAGCCATTTATGTGTATTTTCCTATTTGTTTTTGCAGAAACTCCCCTTTCCCCTTGTTTTCTCCTTGTTTTTCCCCTGTTTTTTGTTTTTTATTTTTTTTTAAGTGAAAAGTCGTTTTTTTACCTGTCCTCAAAAATCCTATCATTTTCCCTGAACTCCTTTTGTAGAAATCTTTTCAGGGAATATTCCTTTTCTAAAGCTTTTTTTGTAACATATTAACAAACAGCTTTTTTTACAAATGTTTCACAAAAAGTATTTGTTATTATTTGTCTTTTATTCCAATTAATCCCTGTTACACAGTAAGATAAATATTTCTTTCGAAGCTCTTCTTCTGTTCCATGTTTTACAAAAATAGAACTACACCTGTTCAATACCCTTTTCTTGATTATTAATATATTAATGTATAGCATGTTATAAATTAAAAAACTCTTTTTCCATCACTTACTAAGTGAAGGAAGTAAGGGTGTTTGATTTCAATTTTTTTGAACATAAACATACAACATCTAATCTATGGCATATAAAAAAATATAGCTTATGGAAATTGATCTTTTCCTGTATAAAATAATTAAATAATGAAAGCATTTACCCCTTTTCCTCTTTTGCAAATTTCCGGATTTAGCAGCCCTTCCTTTGTTGTTTTAACTCCGATACGGAAAAACCCTTCTTTAATCAATATGTGTATGTGTGTGTCCAGGGTGCTTTTTCAGGAAATTAATTGCAAGAAGATGTTAAGGGGCCATGCTTTTTAAGGTCATGAATTAAAAACAACATATAACACAAATTACAGACAACTTCTAAACTTTATTAATTATGGGTGTAAAACAAAAACGAATGAAAAAAGAATACGGAAAGTTTTTTATACGCGCTATTGGTATAAAAACACTAATGATTCTCTTCCTGCAAATTATTTTAACCTCCAATTTATCTGCAGAGAATAATATAACCATAAAAGAAGGAAAATTTTCTACCTGGGGAACAGAAATATCTGAAACTACGATTAATCCGAGCACGAATAATCTAAATATTTACAAGTTTTCCGGGCAGGCAATATCTCCTTTCTTGAATCCTAATTCCCCGTATGAA
>JAVBMM010000102.1:0-12216 GCA_031552425.1 Bacteroidales bacterium
TAATCCATCGGTCGACAGAGTTCAAAGTGATAGTTTTTCTGTAAGACATTGGGTCAAATTACTGCATATTTCAAATTTGTTTCGATCCATTTAATTTCTTCGGAAATCACTCCTATCAAATATATCTCAACCATTAGTCGAGCGATTGGTACTGCATAGGTTGCTCCGAATCCGGCGTTTTCTACATATACGGAAATAGCAACTTTAGGATTTTCACGCGGAGCGAATCCCATGAAAGCGGAATGATCTTTTCCGTGGGGATTTTCTGCAGTTCCCGTTTTACCACATACAATGATTCCTAAATGTGAAAGGTTGATTCCCCGGCAAGTTCCTCCGGTCACTGCGTTTGCCATTCCTTCTGCAATTACTTCATAATGCTTAGATTGTATTTTAGTATAATTGCGATTAGAGAAAATACTATCTATTAAAGTGTCTTCTATTTCTTTAACCACATGTGGTTTGTAGTAATATCCTCTGTTCGCTATGGTAGCTCCCAAATTGGCAATTTGTATTGGAGTTGCTGTGACTTCTCCTTGACCGATAGCAATGGAAATAACCGTTGAAGAATTCCATCTTCCGTTAAAAACTTTATCGTAAACTTTACTATTGGGAATATATCCCCGGCTTTCTCCCGGAAGGTCAATTCCCAGTTTGTAACCATATCCTTCACTTACGATGTTGTTTTTCCAAGCTTCAAAAGCTTCTTGTACAGTAGAGTATTTTTTCCTATCATCTAAAAGGGAACGGAGTCCATAACAAAAATAAGAGTTACATGATGTTGCAATAGCCGGAACCAAACTTAATGGCGATGGATGCGGATGGCATCCCGGCCTTCCTCCCAATACGGGATAACCTCCATGGCAAGAAAAAGAGGATGATGGAACAATTGCTCCTTCTTGTAAATAAACCAGGGCTTGTGCCGGTTTAAAAGTGGATCCGGGAGGATAAGTCCCTTGAATAGCTCTGTTCAATAAAGGTTTTGCCGGGTCTTTGTAAAGTTGTTTGTACCCTTCTTGAAATTTCCTACCTACTAATAGTGAAGGGTCGTAATTAGGAGCGGCTACCAAGCAAAGAACTTCTCCTGTGGAAGGTTCTATCATTACAATAGCTCCTCTTTTATTTTGCATCAAAGTTTCTCCGTAAGCTTGCAGATCCATGTCAATGGATAGTTTCAAGTTTTTGCCGGAAACAGGTTCTTTGTCGTGAATACCATCTTCATATTTTCCTTTGATTCTCCCATGTGCATCTCGTAATAAAATTTCTGTACCTTTTTCTCCACGAAGAAAATTCTCATACGAATTTTCAACTCCTGCTTTTCCAACATAGTCACCTCTTATGTAGTACTCGTCTTTTTCCATTGTTTTTTTATCCACTTCTGCAATATATCCTAGGATATGCCCTGCATATGGATAATTGTAATCCCTGATAGTTCTGTTTTGAATGTAAAATCCTGGAAATTTATATAGTTTTTCATGTAAAACACCATATTCTTTGTTGTTTATTTGAGTTATGAATGTCTGAGGGGTATAAGAAGAATATCCGGGATTGAGAGATCTGTTTTTTACATCAGAAATTCTCTTGTCAAATTGTTCTTTATTAATATTTAGAATGTTACAAAAGTCTAAAGTGTCGAAAGGTTCTACTTCACGCATTACAAACATAACATCATAGGTAGGTTGGTTAAAAACCAGTAGTTTATTGTTGCGGTCGTATATTAATCCACGGGAAGGATAAATGTTTTTGTTGAGAAAAGCATTACTATCAGCAAAGGTTTTATAATCGTTGTTTATGATTTGCAAATAAAATAATTGGATTAAATAAATAGCAAATACTAAACATATAAAACCGATGATGTTCAGTTTCCTTCCTTCAAAATTCAGATTCTTTCGGTTCATGTCTCCAAAGGTTCAAAATCAAGAAATTCCACAGCAAATATCAATGTCAATGTCAATAATGCACTACCTGTAATTTTCAGGCAGAGAGTTATGGGAGATAAAACAGAAAAAGCCTCTATGGAGAAAAGAATGATGTGATGTAAAAAAACTAATATAGCGGAATATCTTAAAAAGACCGGAAACCCCATTGTTTTGAGGGACGGAATGAAAATATCTTCGTCACGGGAAGACATCAAATTCAATAGGTAATATCTTACAAATCCTATGATGGTAGTTGCTAAAGCATTTAATCCCGGAGTGTTGTTGAGAATATCAATCGCTAATCCTAATATGAAAGCCCATATGACTACTGCATTCCGGTTCATTCCGGAAGATAGTTTCAAAATGAAATAGACATATAATAAAGGGGTTGCAACTCCAAATAAATGAATTTTATTGAAAATCCAAACTTGTAGCAAAACAAGCATTATGAAAAAGAGAATAATTCTAAGCCATTTAATTACCATTATTTTATCCTCCCTTCTAATTCATGTTGTTCTTTCCTTTTTTTATTGTTGACAAGTAGTACTTCTTTTAATGAGTAAAAATCGGTAGAAAGTTTTACTTTCAATGAGTTGAAATTGTCATCTTTTTCTTTTTTAGAATCTTCAATAATACCGACCATTATTCCTTCTGGAAAAATAGCAGAAAAACCGCTTGTGACAACTGTATCTCCTTTATTAAAGGGTACATGTCTGGGTTGATTGTTCAGCCATGCATAACGAGCATCAATGCCATCCCAAACTAAAGGCCCGAAATAATTTGTTTTGCGGATTTTACAACTCAATGAAAATTTAGGATTCAAAATAGGTATCACTACAGAAAAATTTTTGGAAACTAAACTGACAACACCAATGACTCCATTGGGAGAAATAACACCCATATCGGGGGCTACTCCGTGGATGGAACCTTTGTTTAATGTGATATAATTTTCTATCTGAGAAATAGAATTGTTTATTACTTTAGCTGTCAAGAATGAATAATCAGAAAAATTGGCAGTGTCTTTTAATGCATTAGAGGCTAAAGAGTCCCCTTTTAGCCTGATGTATTCTTCCAGAAATTGAATACGGGCTTCCATTTCTGCACTTCGGTTGGTTAAGTCTTCATTGACGGCTTTTAATCCGATGTATGATGTCAGTGAAGATGAGACATTATAAATTTTTCCACTTACTTTATTTGCAGAAGAGAGATAAATACTTCGTTGAAAAATATTGTCGTTAACAATTAATTCCACAGAAACCAGTACCAGTAACAAAAATAGCCACCAGTAAGCGTATTTGATAAGAAAAGTAATGAGGTTACGCATGGAATTACTTGTAGGGGGTGTTTACAAGGAGTAATTTTTGTCTTTTGCGCCCCCCTTATCTGATTAAGAAATTAAATTTATCAATATTTTTCAAAGCAATTCCTGTGCCTTTTGCCACTGCATGTAATGGATCTTTTGCAATGTGGAAAGGAATGTTGATTTTATCCGTCAGCCTTTTGTCCAACCCTCTTAGCAAGGCTCCTCCACCGGCAAGATGTATACCGTTACGAACAATATCCGCATACAATTCAGGGGGAGTTTGTTCTAATGCGCTTAAAACGGCTGTTTCTATTTTTGAAATTGATTTTTCTAAACAATGTGCAATCTCTTGATATGAAATTGGAACTTCCATCGGTAATGCTGTCATTCTGTTTGGCCCGAATACAATATAATCTTCAGGAGGTTCCGGTAAAGTAGTAATTGCCGCTCCAACATTGATTTTTATCATTTCGGCGGTTCTTTCCCCTACTTTCATGTTATGTTGGCGACCCATATACTCCACAATATCGGCAGTTAAATCGTCTCCTGCAATGCGGATAGATTTATTAGAAACAATACCTCCCAATGAAATGATAGCAATTTCGGTAGTTCCTCCACCTATGTCGACAATCATGTTTCCTTCAGGAGCTTCAACATCTATTCCTATACCGATTGCGGCAGCCATGGGTTCATAGATCATATATACATCGCGTCCTCCTGCGTGTTCTGCAGAGTCGCGAACGGCACGAATTTCCACTTCTGTACTACCGGAAGGAATACAAACCACAATTCTTAAAGACGGAGAAAACCATTTGTTTTTGGAATTGATCATCTTAATCATTCCTCTAATCATTTGTTCTGCAGCATAGAAATCAGCAATAACACCATCTCTCAAAGGACGGATAGTTTTGATATTTTCGTGCGTTTTTCCATGCATTTGTCTAGCTTTTTCTCCGATTGCCAGCAGCTTGTCTGTGCGTCTGTCTAATGCTACGACTGAAGGTTCGTCAACAACAATCTTACCGTTAGAGATAATGATTGTGTTGGCTGTTCCTAAGTCCATCGCTATTTCTTGTGTGAAAGAAAATAATCCCATAAATATTTTTATTAACAAATTAAAGAAATAAAGAGTATAGATTTTTATCTCTATATCTTTTTATTTGGTTGATTGCTTAATGTTTAAAATGTCTCACTCCGGTTGTTACCATAGAGATATTGTGATTATCACAATATTCTATTGATAATTTGTCATTGATGGAACCTCCTGGTTGGATAACAGCAGAGATTCCCGCTTTTCCTGCAATTTCCACACAATCCGGAAATGGGAAGAAAGCATCGGAAGCCATAACTGCCCCGTGTAAATCGAAATGAAATGTGCCGGCTTTTTCGATAGCTTGTTTAAGTGCATCTACGCGAGATGTTTGTCCTACACCACTGGCACATAATTGTTTATTTTTTACCAAAATAATGGCATTTGACTTAGTATTTTTGACTAACTTATTGGCAAAAAGTAAGTCTTCAATTTCTGAAGAATTGGGAGCCTCTTGGGTTACAACAGTTAAGTCATCAGCAGTTTGTATACTCAAATCTCTATCTTGAACTAATACGCCGTTCAATAATGAACGAAATTGCAAAGCTTCTTTGATTTGTGATTTTTGTATCAAAATGATCCGGTTTTTCTTTTGCATCAATACTTCCAAAGCATCTGTGTCATAATCGGGAGCAATGATTACTTCGAAAAAGATTTTATTGATTTCTTCTGCAGTTGCTTTATCTACAACACCGTTGGTAATCAAAATACCTCCGAATGCAGAAACAGGATCTCCTGCCAAAGCATCGTTCCACGCATCTAAAACGTTAGGACGAGATGCAATTCCACAGGCATTGTTGTGTTTTAAGATAGCGAATGTGATATCGTCAAATTCAGAAATCAAAGCAACGGCAGCATCGATATCCAATAAGTTGTTGTAAGAAATTTCTTTTCCTTGAAGTTGTTCGAATATTTCTTCAAAATTGCCATAAAAAATTCCTTTTTGATGAGGATTTTCTCCATATCGGAGATTTTTGGCTTCATTAATGGCTTTTCTGAAAGTAGAGCCTTTGCTTTCATCGAAATAGTTAAAAATGGCCGTATCATAACCAGAAGAAACAGCAAAAGCTTCTTTAGCGAACCAACGACGGTCTTCCAAGGAACTTTCTCCGTTTTTTTCATTCAATAGATCCAATAGTGGAGCATATTGCGCTTTGGAAGCTACTATGATAACATCTTTATAGTTTTTTGCAGCAGCTCTAATCAGGGAGATACCACCGATATCAATTTTTTCAATAATTGCAGCGTCTTCTGCTCCGGAAGCCAATGTTTCTTCAAAAGGATATAGATCTACAATGACCAAATCTATTTCCGGAATTTCATATTGTTCTATTTGACTGAGGTCGCTGTCATTATCCCGGCGACATAAAATGCCTCCGAAAACTTTAGGATGTAAGGTTTTAACCCTTCCTCCTAAAATAGACGGATAACCTGTCAAATCTTCTACAGCTTGGCATGGCATGCCTAAAGATTCAATGAACTCTTGGGTTCCCCCTGTAGATAAGAAAGTTACACCTTCTTTATGAAGTTTACAGAGTATTTCATCCAAACCATCTTTATGAAAAACAGACACAAGTGCTGTTTTAATTTTTTTTATTCCGGACATTTTTTGATTAATTTCTTTTGGATTGCAAAGTTATAGAAATATCTTGAGAAATTAGTGTATGAATAGATAAAAAGTTGATAGTAAAAAAAGAAAGTTGAAAATTAAAATAATCCCTTATCCGAATCATCCATTTTCAACTTTCAAATGATTCTATTATCAGAGTTCCCAAGCTAATGCACTTGCTCCCAAAATGGCAGCATCCGCATCGGGTAATTCAGAGAAAATTATTTTGGTTTTACAGTTTTCCGATCCTCTTTCTTTGAATACTTTCATCATGTTAGCATTCATAGTTTCCACAATCGGTTTTCGGATCAGTTCTCCGGCTTTGGCTGGTCCGCCGAATAAAATAATGGCTTCCGGACTTGAGAAAGTTACAAAGTTGCAGAAAGCTTCGCCTAATATACGTCCGGTGAAGTTAAAAACTTCTATAGCTAATTCATCTTCATTTTTTGCAGCAACATACACGTCATAAGAAGTAATATCTCTGTCTGTGATACTACGCAATGAACTAGCTTTTTTCCCATTTGATTTATCCCAATCGGTTTCCAGCATTTCTCTTGCAGTACGAGAGATTCCAGGAGCAGATGCATATGCCTCTAAACAACCACTTCGTCCACATCCACATACCCTTCCATTATAAGGACGAACAGTAGTGTGTCCTAGTTCTCCAGCAAATCCATCATGTCCGTAAAGAACATAACCATTAACTACAATACCGCTTCCTACCCCGGTTCCTAAGGTGATCATGATGAAATGTTTCAGACTTTTAGCAGCTCCGTATGCTTTTTCTCCAATAGCAGCTGCATTTGCATCATTGGTGAGAACAGAGCCTAAGGACAAAGAATCAGTGACTAGTTTAGTTAAGTGTACTGATTCTTCTTTTGCCCACTTTAAATTAGGTGCAAATTCAATCATTCCTGTATTGTAATTACCATTAGGAGCCCCTATCCCGATTCCTCTAAATAAATGAATTCCTCCGGCTAGGTCTATTATTTTTTTTAATTCAGGAATTAATACGTTCAGGTAATCTTTTACAGAAGAGTAATCTTCTTTTGTGTCCGGATTTTTTGTAGAAACTCTTCCTCGGTAGAGGATTTCTCCTTTTTTGTTTACAACTCCGAATTCTGTATTGGTTCCTCCAATATCTATACCTATCACATAAGGCTTTTCCATGATAATTTTATTTGAATGATTAAACTTATACTTTTAGTTCAACAAATATAAAGTATTTTATTGAAATATGATAAGTGAAGAAGAAAATAAAAAGAGGATAAGGGAATGTATATAGTTTAAAACAAAAAAGACTGCCTGAGCAGTCTTTTGTTTTTATGCAGGATGTATAGCTTCTGTGGGACAAACATCCGCACAAGAACCACAATCAGTGCAAACTTCCGGGTCAATTTTATAAATATCTCCCTCTGATATTGCTGAAACAGGACATTCATCGATGCAAGTTCCACAAGCAATGCAATCTTCTGTAATAACGTAAGCCATTTTTTATGTAATTAAAATTAGTACTATGAATACTGAAACAAAAGTAGATGAAAATGGTTTAATTTCCAAAAAAAACAATCATATTTAGAAAATTTTTAAATAAGAAAAACCTGCTTTTGAATGGCATACAATAAGATAATGTGATTTACGTTTATAAAGTTATGGTTCGTAAATATATCCTTATATTATTGAGTTTTGCTTTTGTTCCGGCTGTTTGGTCGCAGAAGCAGAAGCTTAAAAATCAACCGTATGCAGATCAACGTTTATATCATTTCGGATTTAGTGTAGGTTTGCACGGACAGGATATGTTGTTAGATAATTCAGGATACAAAGGGAGCGACGGAGCCGTTTGGTTTTGTGAGATTCCTGATTATTCAGCAGGTTTTAGTGTAAGTTTAATTGCGGATTTATATTTGAATCCATACATGAATCTTCGTTTTTCACCTACGATGCATTTTGGGGATAAGAAGTTTTTTTTCAAAGAGCAAGATACCGGAGAAACATTTACATCTGTAATTAAATCCAACTATCTTACTTTCCCCTTGGATGTGAAATTCGGTTCCAAGAGGATCAATAATTACCGTCCTTATTTTCTTGCCGGAATATATGGCGCTTTTGATGTTGGTCGCCAAAAAGATATGCCTATTTTGTTGAAAACATTTGATTATGGTATAGAGTTTGGCTTTGGATGCGACTTTTATCTTCCTATTATTAAAGTTTGTCCTGAAATTAAATTTTGTTTCGGGTTTGCCGATCTGATAGAGAAAGATCGTTCGGATTTACGGGATAAAGAATTGTTAAAATACACAGAGGCATTATCTAAGGGAACTTCCCGAATGATTGTTATATCACTTGCATTTGAATAGGAATTTTCTAATTGCTTTCTAAACGAATAAATTCTAATTAAATCGGTTTGAGATTTAATTCTTTTCCTTTTTTTAATAAAAATTTATATGCTGCATCATACTCATTGGGAATCAAGCCGTCTAAAATGGCATCTTTAACGTATACTTTTAATTGCCCTACAATTCTTCCCGGAGGCAAATTGAAAATATGCATAATTTCTTCTCCACTTACTGGAGGTTGAAAATTTCTGATGCGATCTTTTTCTTCAATATCTTTTAGTTTTTGTCGGACTAATTTGAAATTATTTAGGTATTTTTTTACTTTTTCCGGATTCTTAGATGTGATGTCGGCTTCACAAAGTGTCATTAGATCGTCAATGTCATTTCCGGCATCAAAAAGTAGCCGGCGTATGGCTGAATCTGTGACGCCTTCATCAGCCAAAATGCTTGGACGCATGTGTAGGGATACTAATTTTTGCACATATTTCATCTTTTCATTCAAAGGAAATTTCATTCGTTTGAAAATAACAGGAATCATTTTTTCGCCGATGTAATTATGATTGTGAAAAGTCCAGCCTATTTTAGTATCAAAACGTTTGGTAACAGGTTTGGCAATGTCGTGAAAAATTGCGGCCCACCTTAACCATAGGTTATCTGTCTTTCTTGCAATATTATCCAGTACTTTCAATGTGTGTCCGAAATTGTCTTTATGTCCAATACCTTCTTTAGTTTCTACACCTTTTAGAGCGGAAAGTTCTGGCATGATGATTTCCAATAAACCGGTTCTTTCTAATAAATCAAATCCGACAGAAGGGGCGGGAGAGAGGACTATTTTATTTAGTTCATCGACAATACGTTCTTTGGAGACAATTAAGATTCTTTCTTTATTCCTTTCTATAGCATCAAAAGTGTCAGGATCAATAAAAAATCCAAGTTGAGAAGCAAATCGTATGGCACGCATCATTCTTAGGGGATCATCACTAAAAGTGATATCCGGGTTAAGTGGAGTTCGAATGCGAAGTTCTTCTAAATCTTTTAAGCCATCGAAAGGGTCAATTAATTCTCCGAATCTTTTTTTATTCAAGCAAAGAGCTAAGGCATTGATAGTAAGATCTCTTCTGTTTTGGTCATCTTGAAGGGTGCCATCTTCTACTACCGGATTACGGGAATCATGGGTATAAGATTCTTTTCTTGCTCCCACAAATTCTACTTCTAAATCATTATATTTTATTTGAGCTGTTCCGTAAGTTTTAAAAATAGATAAATGATTTTGTTTTCCTAATCGTTCGGCTACTGATTGAGCTAAGTTGATACCACTGCCAACGCATACAATATCAATATCTTTTGAAGGCCTGTATAGAAAAATATCTCTTACATAACCTCCGATAACATATGTTTCTACATTTAATTTATCGGCTGTTTCCGAAATAATTTTAAATATCTCTCCGGATAGTTTATTTAAAATTTCTTTCTTGCTAATTTCCATTAAATCTTTTCTAAAGTGTACAAAGATACAATTATTTCATATTTTTGCAGAAGATACTAATGTAATAGAATGATGAAAAATTATTTTTACCTGATATTTTTGGTTGTTTTTTGTGCGTGTAATAACAAGGAAAAAGCTGCTCAAGAAGAGTTGCAAAAAGCTCAAATGATGTATGAGAATCAGGAATATTTCGGTGCAAGACAAGTGTTGGATAGTATAAAAATACAGTATCCTAAAGAATTTCCAGTTTTAAAACAGGGGCAGCTGTTGATCAAAAAAATAGAAATGGCTGAACAAAAAAGAAATTTAATTTATTGTGATAGTTTACTCAAAATAAGATTATTGGAAATAGAAGATTATAAGAAATATTTTATTTTTGAAAAAGATACAGAATATGAGGATGTAGGTACATATGTATATAAAACACATAAAATAGAACAAAATTTGCAAAAAAATATGTACGTTCGGCGGTTAAAGAATCCGGAGAAATGCTTGTTTCGGGTGTTTATTATGGGGCATCTCCAATAAAACAAACAGCTATGAAAGTGTCTGTGAAAAATGGAGAATATGTTGAGACAAAACAAGTCCCATATGATGGAAGTACTAATTATTCTTTTTCGGACGGAGGAATGACCACAGAAATTGTAACTTATAACAAAGATAGTGAAAATGGGATTGTTTCATTTGTATGTAATAGAATGAAAGATGCAATCAAAGTAACTTATTTGGGAAAGAAAGAAGTGTCTATCTTAATGAGTGAGAATGATAAAAAAGCGATGTTCGAAACCTATGAATTTTCTTCCCGTTTGCTGGAAATTGAAAAATTAAAAAAAGAGATAGAAATAGCCCAGATAAAAATTGAATATTTGAAAGACAAAATGTCAGCTCAATGAAAAGAGTTAGGATATTCAAATATTTTATTAACTTTGTGCTCGAATTTTAAAATACTCCAATGAAGATAAATAATTAATAGTTGGTTTACGAAACCGACATTTTTCAGAGATTGAATATTTTCGGTTTAATTGCCTTTTTGGGCTTCTATTAATTATTTTATGAGTATTATTCTTAGTGACTTATCTTATCATTATCCTAATCAACATTTTTTGTTTGAACATTTAAGTTTTGCTGTTGAGAAGCAAGATAAAGTGGCTATTGTCGGAAATAATGGAACCGGTAAATCTACATTGTTAAAATTGATAGCTGGGCATTTGTGCCCAATTGCCGGAAAGATTATTCCATCTTCTGAACCTTATTATATCCCACAACATACTGGTGTAGTAGGAAAAAGTATTGCCGAGGTCTTGATGGTTGGAGATAAATTAAAAGCATTAGATTCTATTTTAAAAGGAAGTATTTCTCAATCTGATTATGATGTGTTAGCAGATGATTGGGAAATAGAATCTAAGTGCAAGGCAGCGCTTTCTTATTGGAATTTACCTCATGTAGATCTTGATACAAAGGTAGATATTTTAAGTGGAGGAGAAAAAACGAAGATTTTTTTATCAGCACTTCTTATACATTCTCCGGAAATTATTTTATTTGATGAACCAACTAATCATCTTGACCAATCGAGTAGAGAATTGTTGTACCAGTATATTCGGCAAAGTAAAGCTGCGATTGTGGTTGTGAGCCATGATATTACTTTGTTGAATTTATTGCAAACTACTTATGAATTGTCGGAACAGGGAATTCGTTTATATGGAGGAAATTATGATTTTTACAAAGAACAAAAAGAAATAGAAACCCATGCTTTGAAAGAAAGTATTCATGAGCATGAAAAGACATTGCGTTTGGCGAAAAAACAAGCGCAGGAAGTCAGACAGCGACAAGAGAAAAGATCGACAAGAGGAGAAAAGAGTAAATCTCAGGGAGGTGTTGCGCGTATTGTGTTAAACGCATTACATAATTCTGCAGAAAATACAGCTTCCAAATTAAAAGAAAAACATGCAGAGATTGTCGGTGAACATACGGAAAAATTGTCAGCATTGAAACTGCAACAAGAACGTTTGAAATCTCTGAGAATTGATTTTGATAATACATCTCTTCATTCAGGAAAGCTATTAATTGAAGCTGAAAATATCAACTATGTTTATGGTAATGGTTCTGAGTTATGGAAAAATCCCTTGAATTTTAAATTATATAGCAATGACAGAATCCATTTATTGGGAAACAATGGAACAGGAAAAACCACTTTTATTAAATTGTTGACAAGTTTCTTTCTCCCTTTTTCCGGAAATATAAAAAGGACTACATTTAATTGGATTTATTTGGATCAAGATTATTCACAAGTCAATGTGGAAAGTAGCATAGAAGAACTTGCTTTTCATTATAATTTGCAGAAATTAGAAGAACATGAGGTAAAACTTCGATTGAATCGCTTTCTTTTTCCGGAGAGTACTTGGAATAAAAAATGTAAAGATTTAAGTGGAGGAGAAAAAATGAGGCTTTACCTGTGCTGTCTGATGATTGGTAATCA
>JAVBMM010000204.1:0-8996 GCA_031552425.1 Bacteroidales bacterium
GCAAACCAATGATACTATTCATTGTAAAATTTTAAATGTTGATGATATTTACATCAAATACCAAATTCAGCAGAATGATACCAAAACCACCAACACAATCAATCGAAAATACATACAATATTATAAAATAAATGAAACCCCAGACTCTACTAACATTCACTCAGATTTGGCAATAAAAGAGAAAAAATCAAGCTTTCGCATAGGCTTCTCTGCAGGATATGCATCTAGAATAGGGGAAATCTGGAAAACAGGAAATAGCAAAATAGATGCAATGTCTGAAGATCTAAGAAGTGCTTTCGGTCTAGACGGAGAAATCCAATATTTTTTTAATGAAAAATACGGTATTGCGTTAAATGTCAATTCTATTTACTCTTATGTAGAGGGATATGACGTTTACTTACCTGGGGAAGTACATATATCACATTACCAGGAAGATCAACGTATTACCTTTTTAGGACCGGCATTTGCCGTTCGTCATGATGAAAAAAAATGGTTATTCATTGGATCAATTGGTCTTGGAGCTTTGTTCTACAATACGACTATGAGTGCAGACGGAAATAGAATAGCAGGTTCTCAAACCACAGTAGGAATGAATTTCGGAGTAGGAGCGGAATATAAAATATCCAACAACTTTGCTACAGGAATAAAAGCTGGTTATACCGCAGGAAGTATTAAATCAATGAATGTGGAAGGGAAAACAGTTAAATTTAATGATTTAATGGGACTTTCAAGCTTATTCATCGGAGGATATATTAGTATCAGAACACAATAAGTAATAACAATTAATTTTTTAGAACCATGAAAATTTCATTTATTACAATTTCCACATTGATTGCTTTGTTCTTTGTTTCTTGTGTACCTTCACAAAAAATAGCATACAATGTAGATGATATTCAGCAATATCACGAATCATCAGGTGTAAGTATTTCTATTCAACAATTTGAAGATATACGGTCTGAGTCTGAAATAAATCAAACTCATTTGCAAGCTACTAGTGTAACAATCGAAACATCTGATGAAAAAGAACATTGTATCAATGCCGAAAAATTATATAAAATTCCTATCGGATTACAAATGGCGGATATATTTGCCAAACATCTAAATAAAAAAATGTATTTCGCAGATGTTTTTCTTAATCAAAAAGAAAAGACAGATTATTATATTACAGCCAAAATCAAACATTTTTATGGAACTCAAAAATTTTCTAATTCTGCATCAATAGGAGCAGCTTTTGGATTAATCGGAGCAATTGCAACTGCCGGTTTGAAAACAGAAGGAGATATTATCATCGAGCTATCTGATATTTGCCTATACGATAAAAATAATGCCCTGATTGCAAAAGTCGGAGACTTTAAAAAAGAATACTCCGGAAAATTTCCTGTCGACGCAAGCTGTTATTGTATCTACCGGAATATTAACCAAAAACTAATAGAATTCAATGAAGAACTTGCTCAAGCAATTTTTCTTGAAATAAAAAATACAAAACAAACCGCTAATCGTTAAGTTCCTTTGTGGAAAGAATTACAAAAACTCCCTGAAAGACATGAACTAAAGGGAGTTTTCTATTTTATTTGTTCAAATATCCGGAAGGATCTGCAGCAATTTGAGAATTTCCAAACTCAGACTTTTGCATCAAGATTTGTATTGTTCTTTCTTTTTCAGAAAGCAAAACCTTCAAAAAATCTATCTCCGAATCACGTTGTTCCAGTTCTGACAATAATTCTTTATCTTTATCATCCATAGATAAAGAAATCTTGCTCAACGTCATTTTATCATCAAACCAAAAAGAAATGGGAACGCGTAACGCCAAAGAAATTTTTTCCAACAATTCTGCATCAATGGAATCCTTCTTCAAGACTTTAGAAAGATTCACATCCGTCATACCGATTGTTTGAGCAAATGTTTTCTTCTTAATTCGACGCGATGATAAAATATTATTTAGTTCATTTCCAACGTGCTTCATAATATTATTTAAATGAATCGGAAATTTTTTATTTAAACTATTTGGAAGTTAATTTCTTTTTCATACATTTGTATTCTAAATTTACAAATAAAAAAGAACTCAACAAAATAAAAAGGGAAAAATGTCTTTTATGAGCATCCTTTACAGATGTTTACAGAAGAAAAATAATCAAAAAGAGTTCAATAAGTACAAAAAATACGGTTTGGTTAACTGGGAATTGCTTTTTCTGTCTATTGCGGGGTTTCTCCTGCAATGACAGAAATAAGCAATGGTCTTAAATCTTTTGGAAATCTTTTACTCTTCTGTTTATTTTAATTTTTATTTAGCTAAAAGCAGATAATCCACCAAAACTATTGCGGCCATCGCTTCTACTATAGGAACGACACGAGGCAATACGCAAGAGTCGTGTCTACCTTTTATCGCTAAAGAAGTTCCTTCTCCAAATATATTTATTGTGGCTTGTTCCTTAAATAAAGTAGCTATCGGTTTAAAAGCTACCCGGAAATAAATATCCTCTCCGTTAGATATTCCACCCTGGATTCCTCCAGAATGATTGGTTTTGGTTTTTACTTCTCCGGAAGATGTCTGATAAAAAAGGTCATTCATTTCCGAACCTTTATGCTTCACCCCTTCGAACCCCATGCCATACTCAAATCCTTTTGCAGAATTAATGCTGAGCATAGATGCTCCTAATGCTGCATGTAACTTTCCAAAAACCGGCTCTCCCAATCCGGCCGGAACTCCCTGACAAACACAAGAAATAACGCCACCTATAGTATCGCCTTGGGACTTAATATCTTCTATGTGTTCTATCATTTTTTGTGCCATTTCCGGATCAGGACAACGCACGGGAGAATTTTCCGTTAAAGAAAGATTTAATTCACTATAGTGCTTATTCAATACAACTGTTCCTACCTGAGAAGTATATGCAAAAATATTTATATCTGACTTTTTAAGTATTAATTTTGCAAACGCTCCGGCTACACAACGGGAAATAGTTTCCCTGGCAGAAGACCTTCCTCCTCCCCTATGATCTCTGATTCCATATTTTTTTTGATAGGTATAATCTGCATGTGAAGGACGAAAAACATCGCGTAAATTGTCATAATCAGAGGAATGTTGATTATTATTTTTCACAATAAATCCGATGGGAGTCCCTGTGGTTTTCCCTTCATAAATCCCGGAAAGAAATTCTACTTTATCATCTTCCTTTCGAGGACTGGTAATTGAAGATTGTCCGGGTTTCCTCCGGTTCAATTCTTGCTGAATAAAATCAAAATCGACAACAATTCCCGGAGGACAACCATCAATAACTCCTCCCACAGCAGGACCGTGGGATTCTCCGAAAGAAGTCAACCTGAAAATATTTCCAAATGTATTCATATTTTAATTGCAACCACAAGCATGGGCTCCTTTATCGTCGCAACCGGAACAGTCACAACCTCCTCCACAACCGGAACTATAAGATAAAGCAGCTATTTCTTCAGGAGTCGCATCATGTACTTCTAAAATTTGTCCTTCAAAGTTTAAGATTTCTCCTGCCAAAGGATGATTGAAGTCCATCACAACCACGTCTTCGCGCACTTCCATTACAGATCCACTCATTCTATTTCCTTCGCTATCTGTCATTGGAAGAATATTACCTTCAAAAACTTGCTTATCATCAAATTTTCCATCCACTTCAAATATTGATTTCGGAAGTTCCAAGACAAATTCTTCGTTAAACTCTCCATAAGCATCCTCTGGGCTAATAACAAAAGAGAAAGCGTCTCCTTTTTTTAAACCTGAGATTTTATCTTCAAATGCCGGAAGCATGCTACCTGTACCAAAAATGAAAGTCAGCGGATTTTCCGGAGAAGTTTCTTCCATCAATTCAAGATCTTCTCCTTCGCCTACATTTAATTTATAATTCAATGCCACAAATGTCTTATCAGAAATTTTCATGTCTTAATTTGTTAGTAAATAAATAATTGGCAAAGGTACATGAATTTAATGGTAAATCGTTTACATTTGCCGAAAATTATCTGACATGATCCATATCCAACACGCTATTCCCCGTATGCAGGAATTTTGTTTTAAAGCTCCGGTTGATTGGGAATTATCTTCTGATGAACACTGGACTATTATAGGACCTAACGGATCCGGGAAAAGTATTTTTGCCGATATTCTAAACGGTAAAATTGTATTAAAAAGCGGTTCTATCCACTCTGATGGCATCCACAACGTTCAGGGAGCTGTAAAATTAATGACTTTTAAAACCATTTATGATACAGCAGATTATCCAAATATGTATTATCAACAAAGATGGAACAGTACAGAAACAGAAGAATCTCCTTGGGTACGTGATTTAGTTAGAGGAGACCATGAAAAAGAATATCTAAAAAAAATGCTTTGGGTTTTTAATGCTGAAGATATTTGGAATAAACGTTTAATTTTTCTATCCGGAGGAGAACTTCGAAAATTTTTCATCATCAAAGCATTGGCAAATAAACCTAAAGTTTTGATTTTAGACAATCCATATATCGGTTTGGATATTTCTTCAAGACAACATTTGAATGAACTTTTAGAAGGAATATCTGCAATGAAAGAACTACAAATTATCTTGATTCTTTCAAATCCAAACGATATTCCTGAAATGATTACACATATTCTTCCCATACAGGAAATGGGACTGAAAAGCATTCTTATAAGAAATGAGTTTTTAGATAATTCATCTTTCATAAAAGATTTATTTCCGGAAGATGAAAAAGAAATTACAATTCCTAAAGAAGAAGCTTCAGCACCTTCGTACAAATATGCACTTAAGATGGAAAATATAAACATTAAATATGGAAACCGTACCATTTTGAAAGATCTTTCATGGGAAGTAAAACAGGGAGAAAAATGGGCTTTATTAGGCCCCAACGGCTCTGGAAAATCTACCCTACTAAGTTTAGTTTGCGCAGACAACCCCCAATCTTACGCCAATACTTTTTATCTTTTTGATCGTAAAAGAGGATCCGGAGAAAGTATTTGGGATATCAAAAAACGTATTGGATATATTTCTCCCGAGATTCATTTGTATTATCTGGAAGAAATTTCCGTATTAAACGTTGTTGGTTCAGGTTTTTTCGACTCTATCGGATTATACAGAAAATGTAATGAAAAGCAACAATCAAAATCACTGGAATGGATGAAGGTCTTTGGCATAGATCACTTGAAAGATCGTTCTTTCATGAAAATTTCATATGGAGAACAACGATTAGTTCTATTAGCACGTGCCTTTGTAAAACATCCTGAATTACTGATATTAGACGAACCTTTACATGGATTGGACAAGTCAAAAAAAGCAAAAGTAAGTAAGATCATAGAAAAATTCTGTCAACTTCCGGGGAAAACATTAATATATGTAACTCATTATCAAGAAGAAATACCCCCTTGCGTCACATCTCAATTTACTTTAAGCAAACAATCATAATTTTTCATTTACAAAATTTGTATTGAACCGGAGTTAAAAAACAAGCCTTGCTTTCTAAAAAGAATATTGTAAATTTGTCAAAAAAAACATGAAACCGACATTTCTCAAACCGGAAATAAAAATGGCTGATATGTTGCATGACAACTACCATTTTTTACAATTACTCGACCGTTTCGAAATAAGATTCGGTTTTGGAGATAGAACCGTTGAAGATGTTTGTAGAGAATACAATATCAACATCCCTTTTTTCGTTCTTATAGCGAATGTTTTCCACTACAAAGAATACGAGCCAAAAGAGAATGAAATCAAAAATTGTCCTCCCGATGAATTGTTGAAATACCTGCAAAAATCACATACATATTACTTAGATTATCGTATTCCGGCTTTATGGAAACAGTTGAAAGAAATGATGTCAACATGGGACAATGTCCCCGCCAAAGTAGTAGAAACTTTTTTCTCCGAATACAAAAAGAAATACAAGAACACTTAGCGTACGAAGAAGAAATTGTATTTCCATATATTAAAAAGTTAATCAATAAGGAAGATGTTTCCGGATATTCTATTCTTGAATTTGAAGAAAAACATGATGATATCGAAGCAAAAATCAAAGACCTGAAAAATATCCTTATTAAATACATTCCGGAAAAAAACGACGCAATGATGAGAAATGAGGTTTTACTCCATCTTTTCCTTTTGGAAGAAGACCTGAACAAACATTTGCTGATCGAGAACAAGGTATTGATTCCGGTAGTTTTGCAAATGGAAAAGAAATAATCTTCCAAATTATTCACAGAAAAATATTTAAGAACAGAAAAAATAATGGTAAATGGCAACGGAAAACATGTTGCAGTAATTGATCCTTCCCAGGTTATTTTGGAAGGGATGAAAAGCATACTGAATAACATCCCGGGGATTGAAACTATTTCATTAGGAACAGATCCCGAATCTTTTATTCATAAGAATAACGAAAAAAATAAATATATAGAATGCCTAATTATCAACCCTATTTTTTTATATAATCAAAATAAAAATCTTTTTATCAAGCAATTTTCTTTTTTGAAAGACATTCAATTTATTGCTCTGGTTTATAGTTATGTAAATAAAGACTTTTTAAGCCAATTCGATGATGTTATATACATTGAAGATAGTAAATATGAAATTCAAAATAAATTAAAAAGTAAGTCACCCAACAAAGAAGAAAACACATCCGGGCTCCCGGAACAAATTGATTTGAGCGACCGGGAAAAAGAAATTCTCATTTCTTTAACCAAAGGAAAAACAAACAAAGAAATTGCAGATGAACATTGTATTTCTATTCACACGGTTATATCTCACAGGAAAAATATTTCAAGAAAAACCGGAATCCGCTCCGTTTCAGGATTAACTGTATATGCACTATTGAACAAATTGACAGATTATTCTGGTTTAGAGTAAATTTAAAATCAAATCAGGGAGGTTTCACAACTTCCCTGACCTTTATAGAACAGAAGATTTATATGGCTTACTCAAGTTCTCTAATCTTTCATCTAATTACGGTTACAAAGATAAAGGCCATCTAATTTTCTCACAATCACTAAAAATAGGGAAATTATGTCACCTTTGCCCCCATTTATAGGGATGAATTTATTCAAATGATAAATATGGATTGATTTTTCGGAAATCATCTTCCGAAAATTCCTCTAACAAAGATAAATCGTTCAAATTTTGCAGTTTGCCTTTTTTTCTCCTCAGTTCGATAATTGCTTTGGCCTGATAAAAATTAAAATACGGATGCGACTTGAGACGTTCAAGAGAAACTTCATTAACACGAAGAGAAATTATATTTTTCTCTTCCACCTTTAGCCAAGGTAATATTTTTTCATATAAATCCAGAGATATTCCATAAACTTCCTTGACTTGTTCCGTAGAATGGTATCCTCCTAAGATTTCCCTGTATTTGACTATCCTTTTAGCAAAAGAAGAACCAATACTAGGTATTTTCTTCAATTCGGAAGTATCTGCGATGGCAATATCAACAAATATTCCTAAAGGATATTTGTCCTGTTTTACAATAGATAATGCAGTCTGATTATTCCGCAGTGAATCTTGAAATATAGATTGGCGATCCGAATATGTTTTCCCTGAAAACGGATGATCCTCAATCTTGATATACGGTCTTAATTCTTCAAATTTTTGGACGGATAAACCATACACTTTGGAAAAATCTTCTGCTTTTTTAAATTTTCCTCCTTTACGGCGGTATTTAAATATATTTTTAATAACATAAGATTTTATCCCTAATTTTATAAACATCAATGAATCTACTGTATTCGGATCAAAAAGACACAATGTATATTTTTGTTGTATACTTGAAGTTATTTCGCGAGAATAAGAATCAGTTGATTTTTTCGGCCCTCCATTTTCTTCAAAAGAATCTGACAAAGGAACAGGTTCCGGTTTGAGAGAAGGAATTAGAAACTTGATTAAAAAGACAAAAACGATTATCGAAAAAAAAGTAATAATTCCTATTTTCTCTTTTTTCGTAAAATAAAAATAATTTTTCCAAGGCATCGGTTTCGGTTTTTACTTCATTTATGTAGTTATTTTTCCATCTTTCATTTTGATTGTCCTATCGGTCGATTCCGCTAACTTTTCATCATGAGTAACAATCACAAAAGTTTGTTTAAGACTGTCTCTCAATTCAAAAAACAAATGATGTAATTCTTCTTTATTTTTTGTATCAAGACTGCCCGAAGGCTCATCGGCTAAAATAACAGCCGGTTTATTAATTAAGGCACGGGCAACTGCCACACGTTGTTTTTCTCCACCCGACAATTCCGCCGGTTTATGTTCCATACGTTCAGACAATCCTAAAAAATCCAATATTTCTTTTGCATTCTTTTTCGCTTGATCATTTTTTACTTTAGCTATTAAGGCCGGAATCATTACATTTTCCAAAGCAGTAAACTCTGGTAACAGCTGATGAAACTGAAATACAAATCCTATGTTTTGATTCCTAAAAGAAGCCAACTCTTTATCTTTCAACGAACTTACATCTACATTGTTATACAAGATAACTCCGAAATCAGCTTTATCTAATGTTCCTACAATTTGTAAAAGAGTTGTTTTTCCGGCACCACTGGGACCCACAATAGAAACGATTTCTCCCCTATTGATTTCCAGGTCAATCCCTTTCAATACTTCCAAATCTCCAAAACTCTTTTTTATTTGTTGTATTCGTATCATATTCGTTTTTTTTTACAAAAATAATGTTTTTATTTGATGGCTACTATAACTTATGTGATTATGCAATAAGGATTTTTAAGCAAGTATACATTTTTTTAAAGAACAATTCATATGTTTATCATATATCTTTGTCACGTTTATTTATTCTAAAATTAATTCAATATGAAAAAGTTAGTTTTTTCCGCAATGGTAATGTTCGCCCTTTTTGCAACTTCTAATGTAATGATGGCCCAAGATGCCAAAAAAGAAGGAGAGAAAAAAGAACAAACTTCTTGTTGCAAGAAAGATAAAAAATCTTGTGATAAGAGCAAAAAAGAATCTTGCCCAAAAGAAAAAGAAAAAAAATGATTA
>JAVBMM010000171.1:0-7480 GCA_031552425.1 Bacteroidales bacterium
ATCTTCCGGGGATTTGGTAATAATATGGAAATCCATATGGGAAGTATTTTGACAGGAGAAAATGCAGAAACACCCTCCCCCTTTGATTTTGCATTGGGCGGAGGAGGAATACATCCTTCTTCTCCGGTCGGAGCTAATGGAACAATTCTGAAAAAAGGGACTTCTGTAATGGTTGATATAGCAGGAAACTACACTGCATATCTTTCTGACATGACAAGAACTTTTTCCATCGGGAAATTACCTGACATTGCATATAAAGCTCATCAAATATCTATTGAAATACAAAACAAAATTATAGAAAACGGATATCCTGGAGTTGCTTGTTCTGATCTATACAACTTAGCAACAGAAACAGTTCATCAAGCAGGATTATCTGATTTTTTCATGGGGACTCGTTTCCAAGCTAAATTCATAGGACATGGAGTTGGCATAGAAATCAACGAACCTCCCGTAATAATGGCTAAGTCTAAAGAGTTATTAGAGCCAAATATGACTTTTGCATTAGAACCTAAATTTGTTTTACCAACAATAGGAGCTGTAGGTATAGAAAATACTTTTTTAGTTACACAAACCGGATTGGAAAAATTAACAATATTTGAAGAAAATATTGGGGTATTAGGGTAATAAGAAAATAAAACAAGAATGAAACGCATAGAATTTATAGATCTACTAAAATCATTTGCCATATTTTGTGTTTTATGGGGACATGCTATACAATATTTGAGAAATGAATATGTTTTCTACCTTGACCCTGTATTCGAGTTTATATACTCTTTTCACATGCCACTATTTTTCATAATTAGTGGATTTTTTTTTAGTTCTTCTCTAAAACTAAATATCAAAGATTTTTTACTTAAAAAAGGGAAAAGACTACTACTCCCTTGCTTCATTTGGGCAATATTATTTGCTATATGCCGAATATTCATTGCCAAAATTTATGGAAATAATTTTGAGTGGGCAACTGAAATAAAAAACATACTAATTCCTCTCAATTGGAAATTCTGGTTCTTAAGAGAATTATTTATAAGTACACTTATAACGTATATTTCTTTAAAACTATTTAAAAAAATATGGTTAGCTTGCATATTAAGTATTTCTTTCGTTTTGATTGCTCCATTTTTAGATTCTTTAGAATATCAAAGATTCTTATTACCAATATTTTGGGCAGGAATTTATCTCAAAAACAAATATATTTTTTTTGAAAAATATTCCATACAAACTTTAATTATTTCGACCATCACTTTTGGAATATGCTTAATTTTTTGGAAAGGAAATTATACGATATACATGACCCCTTTCCCTAAATTACTCTATTTTAGAAATTTCAGTTTTAACTTTACTAATATGGACATTTCTATTTTTCGTTTATTGATAGGAGTCTCAGGAAGTTTATTTTGGTTTTTCCTTTTCAAAAAAATATATAGAAAAAATTATTTTATCACTCAAATGGAAAAAATAGGAACATATACATTAGGAATATATATACTTCAAACTGTGTTCCTGGAAACATGGATTAGCCAGATAATTGATTTTTCAGCAACGAATATTCAAGTATATGAATTTATAATTACTCCGGTTATTTCATTAATAGTACTTTTTATTTGTATCGGAGTTATTAAACTAATAAGAAAAAATAAATATACGAAACTTCTTTTGATTGGAGAATAATATAAAAACATGTACATTAACGAAGTTGACTACTATGCTTTTGTTTGAGATTATCGTTTAAAACTATTAATTTTGTAAATTGTACTCTATCGATTATCATTTAAATTGTTCGAATAAGATTTATTTATATTTTTACAAGTACAAAAACACGAATAAAATCAATTTCAAAAAACTGATAATCAATGTTTTATTTCACATTTCAATTTATTTTTCTATTGCTAAACAATCACTTAATTCTTCAATTTTAATTTCTAAAAGATGGAATATGTTCAATTTTTGATCGACTTTATTTTACATATTGATAAATATTTAGCAAATCTAGTTGCCATGTATGGTATATGGGTTTATGCCATATTATTTTTAATCATTTTCTGTGAAACAGGATTAGTTATCACTCCTTTTCTTCCAGGTGATTCCTTGTTGTTTGTAGCCGGCACTTTAGCTTCTTTATCCACAAATAATGTGAATATCAATTTATTAGCTGGATTATTAATATTTGCAGCTATTTTAGGTGATGGAGTTAATTATTTTATTGGGAAATTTTTTGGTGAAAAATTATTTAGTAATTCCAATTCAAAAATATTCCGTCAATCTTATTTAGACAAAACACATATCTTCTATGAAAAGCATGGAGGAAAAACAATTATTTTAGCTCGTTTTGTTCCTATTGTCCGCACATTTGCCCCTTTTATTGCCGGCATGGGACGCATGAGTTACACTCATTTTGCAACTTATAATATTGTTGGAGGAATAGCTTGGGTAGCTATTTTTACTTATGTCGGATATTTCTTCGGTTCATTGGATTTTGTACAACAAAATCTGAAATTCTTGATTGTTGCCATTATTTTTGTTTCTATATTGCCGGCTGTTTTTGAAATAATCCGTAACAAATTAAAGAAATAATTTTCTTTTCATGGTGTAAAATTTACCCGGATACATATTTTTTCCCATGGCAATTTATTTTTCACAAAAACAATTTTGCCTATTGCTTGCCTGTTCTGCTATACAATAAGGGCCTGAATAATCACCCAAGCCCTTTTTTATGTAAATCTTCTTACTTTATTCCCCCAATAAAATCTCAAGAATTTGCACGGCTGCTTTCGATACTGGAGAACCGGGACCAAAAATAGCTGCAACTCCTGCTTTATAAAGGAAATCGTAATCCTGAGCCGGAATAACTCCTCCTGCGATGACTAAGATATCTTCACGGCCTAACTTTTTAAGTTCTGCAATTACTTGAGGAACAAGCGTCTTATGTCCTGCTGCTAAAGAGGATACACCTAATACATGTACATCATTTTCTACAGCCTGACGAGCAGCTTCTTCCGGAGTCTGGAACAAAGGTCCCATATCTACATCGAAACCGCAATCAGCATAACCGGTTGCTACAACTTTAGCACCACGGTCATGTCCATCCTGACCCATTTTAGCAATCATGATACGAGGTTGACGACCTTCTTTCTTTGCGAATTTCTCTGCCAGTTCACAAGCCTGTTGGAAAGTGGCATCTTGTTTTGTTTCTGATGAATACACTCCTGAAATTGTTCTGATTATTGCTTTATAACGTCCACTTACCTTTTCACAAGCATCGGAAATTTCTCCCAATGAAGCACGCAAACCAGCCGCTTTTACAGCTAATTCGAGTAAATTACCTTCTCCTGTCTCGGCACATTTGGTAATATCCTCCAAAGCTTCTTTTACAGCAGCATTGTCGCGGTTAGCACGCAACTGATTCAATCGCTCGACTTGTTGTACACGAACAGCAGTATTATCGACTTCTAGAATATCGATGGGGTCTTCTTTCTCCAAACGGTATTTATTTACACCGATAATCGTTTGAGCGCCAGAGTCAATTTTTGCCTGTGTACGGGCAGCAGCTTCTTCAATACGCATCTTAGGGAGTCCGGTTTCGATAGCCTTAGCCATACCACCCAGACTTTCGATTTCCTGAATTAGTCCCCAAGCTTTCTGTGACAATTCATTTGTCAGAGATTCTACATAATAAGAACCTGCCCATGGGTCGATTTCCTTACAAATATAAGTTTCTTCTTGTATATAAATCTGAGTGTTACGAGCAATACGGGCAGAAAAATCTGTCGGAAGTGCAATTGCTTCGTCCAATGCATTGGTATGCAATGATTGGGTGTGACCTAAAGCAGCGGCCATCGCTTCGATACAAGTACGGCCTACATTGTTGAACGGATCCTGTTCGGTTAAAGACCAACCCGAAGTTTGACAGTGCGTACGCAAAGCCAACGATTTTGAATTCTTCGCCCCGAAACTTTTCACAATTTTTGCCCATAACAAGCGGGCAGCACGCATTTTAGCAATTTCCATGAAGTGATTCATTCCGATTGCCCAGAAAAATGATAAACGCGGAGCAAAAGCATCTACATCGATACCTGCATTGATCCCTGCACGAAGGTATTCCATACCATCGGCAAGTGTATAAGCCAACTCTATATCGGCTGTTGCACCGGCTTCCTGCATGTGATAACCCGAAATAGAAATCGAGTTGAATTTCGGCATCTTCTGAGAAGTGAACTCGAAAATATCGGCAATAATCCGCATGGAGAATTCTGGGGGATAAATATAAGTGTTACGCACCATGAATTCTTTCAGGATATCATTTTGAATGGTTCCTGTCATTTCTTCCAATTTAGCTCCTTGTTCCAATCCTGCATTGATATAAAATGCCAATACAGGAAGAACTGCTCCATTCATGGTCATGGAAACCGACATATCTTTCAAAGGAATACCATTGAATAATACTTTCATATCTTCCAACGAACAAATAGAAACACCTGCTTTTCCAACATCCCCTACTACACGAGGATGATCAGCATCATATCCACGATGAGTGGCCAAGTCAAATGCTACGGAAAGTCCTTTTTGTCCGGAAGCTAGGTTACGGCGATAAAACGCATTGGATTCTTCTGCTGTAGAAAATCCTGCATATTGGCGGATAGTCCAGGGACGCATAGCGTACATACCTGAATATGGGCCACGAAGGAAGGGAGGAATCCCGGAAGCATAATTCAAATGTTCCATTCCTTCCAAATCATTTTTTGTATAAACCGGTTTCACAGAAATGTGTTCCGGAGTCAACCAATCGGCTTTAATTCCATTATCTTTAGACCATTGAGCAGCATTTTGCATTTGAAAACCTGCCGAGTTGATATCTATATTCTTAAAATTGGGTTTCATACTTAAATCAATTTCTCGTTAAACGTTTTCAAAGTTTCCAACACATTGCTACGAACATTAATGAAATGCTCTATTCCTTGCGCTTTCAAATCTTCCATGGAAGCAGGAGCTCCGGCAACAACCAGAATTTCTTTTCCTTTTGTAAGATTATACGCTTCAGGAGCAAATGTAGCATATTCGTCGTCGCTTGAACAAACAACAATGATATCTGCTTTTACTTTACGGGCAGCTTCAACTCCATCCTTAACTGTTTCAAATCCAAGATTGTCTACAATTTCATATCCTGCACAAGCAAAGAAGTTAGAAGAGAATTGAGAACGGGCCAAACGCATAGCCAAGTTGCCAATAGTAAGCATAAATACCTTAGGCATTTTTCCCGATTTTTCAGTAGCTAAACGCAGATCTTCGAAATCAGAAGCCAACCGTTTTTTATTCAATGTTTCGATAGTTGTTTCACATTTGCCTGAGCATCCGCAATTGCAATTACATTCTTCAATTTTAGCTGCTACTTTTTCTGTAAAATTGGGGAATTGGTTGGTTCCCAACAGAATTTCTTTACGAGCGGCAACATCTTTCAACCGTTTATTGGCCGAAGCATTGATTGCTTTCGCAATTTCTCCTGATTTAACCAATTCATAAAAACCTTTTTCTTCTGTTTCAATAAAAAGTTTCCAGGCTTCCTGTGCGATAGATGAAGTTAAGTTTTCAATATAATATGAACCTCCGGAGGCATCTACAATTTTATCAAAATGACATTCTTCTTTCAATAACAACTGTTGGTTGCGGGCAATACGTTCAGAAAATTCGTCCGGAGTTTTGAAAGATTCATCGAAAGGAGAAACCAACAGGGAATCTACTCCGGCAATAGATGCCGACATAGCTTCGGTTTGTGTACGAAGCATATTCACATGAGCATCATATATTGTTTGGTTGAAATAGGAAGTTTGTGCATAGATATTCATTTTGGAAGCACAACGGCAAACTCCGTCCTGCATTTTATCCGGACAAGTCTGACTCGGACAAAGAGGATTGTATGCATTTACTATTTCAGCCCATAACCAACGCGCCGCACGGAATTTAGCAATTTCCATGAAATAGTTGGAACTGATACCAAAATTAAATTTGATTTTCTTTGCAACCAAAGCGGCATCGATTCCAGCTTCCACCAGTTTACCAAGCAGTTCATTTCCCCAGACCAACGCATAACCTAATTCCTGAGCTATGTAAGAACCGGCATCATTCAGCATGAAAGCATTAACACCTAATACACGAAAGTGTGGCAAGCTTTTGGATGCGTTAACTGCATCAACCATTTTTGCCACAAAATCTTCTGCAATTTTTCCTTTACGGAGAGTCGGGCTAATCAAATCCATATTTACGGAACCAAAACATTTCATCAAATCATATCCGCCTTTTTGGTAATAATCCGCTAAGATTTTTATTAACTCAACAGAGTAACAACTACAAGTCTTGAAATTTAACTCTACACATTCAGGTTGAATGTTTTTCAATAGAATTTGAATATTTTCTACGTTAACTTTGTCGCGTGGAATAATGAAACACAAAGAATTAATACCCTTATTCAAAACATCGAGCGCTTTTTTGTTAGCCGCAGCAAAATCAGTTACTTCGATATCCTGACGAACATACCAGTCGTTGTTTTTCTTAGTACTGCGAATAAAAGGGAATTCTCCGGGTAAAGAATCCGTTGTTTTCATCCCTTTTAAATCTTCTTCACGGTAGAATGGCTTCACGTTGAAACCTTCGTTAGTCTTCCAGACAAGTTTTTTCTCAAAATCCGCCCCTTTCAAATCCATTACGATTTTCTCAGTCCATTGTTCTGTGGAAATGGGAGGAAACTCTGAAAAAAGTTTTTCTTTAGAGTTAGACATAATCTATTACATTTATATTTAGTTCAACTTTTAGAGGTGCAAAAGTAATGAATCTTTCTCTTTGAGTTGACATAAAAAAGAAAAAAGGTTTTCAGTCAACCTTACTTTTTGAAAAACAAATCAGCGTATTTCCTTCGAATATTGTGATTTGGTTAATAGGTATTTTCTACAAAAAATAGAAAAAGAGAACTAACTCTAAAATTATTTTTATCATAAAATTTGCTAACGGCACAAATCTTTTTTACATTTGCGGCTTCATTTCAAAAATGATAAAAAAAATTTAATTTATTTAGATTTGTTTACATAATGAGTAACAACGCTTTGTTTCTTGTAGTCTTTATCACAGCACTCATTTTAGTGATTGCTGCATTACTGATAGCATGGCTTGTAGCGCCAAAATCAACAAACCCACAAAAAGAAGAACCTTATGAATGTGGAATCCCTACAAAAGGAACTTCCTGGATGCAATTTCGTGTAGGTTATTATCTTTTTGCTATCCTTTACCTTATTTTTGATGTAGAAACCGTATTGCTGTTTCCATGGGCTACTGTTGTCAGGGAATTAGGCATAGACGGATTATATACCGTATTATTTTTCTTTGTCGTATTGACATTAGGATTGGCTTATGCCTGGAAAAAAGGAGCACTTAAATGGAAGTAAAAGACATCTACATCCGCAATATGAAGTACGAGGATTTCAATGAAAATGAATAC
>JAVBMM010000027.1:0-23926 GCA_031552425.1 Bacteroidales bacterium
ATTGATCCAATCCTGGAGAAAAGCATTTAATAATCCTGATATGCCGGCTATCGTAGGACAACTCACGGCTTATAGATATGGAAATGACGAGAACGCCTTTATATTACGCCAAGCACAATTTAATCAATGCAAATTGAACAATGCGTATGTATTTTGTTCCATGGATGAGGGTAATTTAAAAGATGTCCATCCTACTAACAAAAAACCTTACGGAGATCGTTTCGCCTGGTTGGCTTTGAATAAAGTCTACGGAATGAAAAACATCGCTTGTATGTGTCCTTCATTCAAAAGTGTAAAAGCAGAAAACGGTAAAATAGTTGTTTCTTTCAATGATGCAAAAGGTTTGTATATCAAAGATAAATTAGAAGATATTCAAATTGCAGGAGAAGATGGAAACTTCGTAAATGCAGAAGCATCTGTGGAAAAAGATCAGTTGATTATTTCCTCTTCGGAGGTAAAATCGCCTACACAAGTCAGGTATCTTTACAATAACAATACAGACAAAGCAAATTTGTATAACGGAGACAATTTACCTGCATTCCCATTCAGGGCTGCTGTAAAATAAAAATGTTATAAAACTTCACGATACTTTCCGCTTTCCCGATCCTTCAGGATATTAAGATAACTGTTGTATCGGGAGCGGCTAATATACGATTTATTTACCGCATCTAAGACTGCACATCCCGGTTCTCTGCGGTGTGTGCAGTTGTTAAAGCGGCATTTTTCTGAAAATTTAAATATTTCAGGAAAATAATGAGAAACCTCTACATCTTCCATATCAAAAATTCCGAAACCTTTAATTCCCGGAGTATCTATAATATATCCACCATCAGGTAAAACTATCATTTCGGAAAAAGTAGTAGTATGCATCCCCTTATTATGATATTCCGATATATCACCTGTTTTAAGGTTGGCTTCAGGAATAATCCGGTTAATGATGGTAGATTTCCCAACTCCGGAATGCCCGGATAAAAGCGTAATCTTATCTTTCAATAAATCCTCTAATTCATGCAAATCACTATCATGTTTTGCAGAAAGTTTATAAGAGGGGTATCCGATAGATTCATATAAATGTATCAAAGCCATCAAATAATCGGAATCTTCTTTTGAATACCTATCAGTTTTGTTAAATAGCAATTTTACAGGAATCCCGTATGCTTCTGCCGTAGCTAAAAAGCGATCAATAAAAGTTGTGGTTGTAACGGGATAATTAACTGTTACAATCAAAAAAGCCTGATCCAAATTAGCGGCAATGATGTGAGATTGTTTTGACAAGTTAGACGAACGGCGGATAACATAATTCTTCCGATCGGCAATTGCTGTAATAAAAGCAATTCCATCTTGATTTTCTTCCACAGAAACACGATCTCCTACCGCAACAGGATTTGTACTTTTAATATCTTGTAAACGAAAAGTTCCCTTAATTTTACATTCAAGGATTTTTCCGTTATCCGTTTTAACTTGATACCAACTACCAGTATTTTTGATAACTAATCCGTTCACTTTAGACTGTCATGATTTCTTTTTCTTTCGCAGCGAGTAAATCGTCTACCTTTTTCACAAATTTATCATGAATTTTTTGAAGATTTGCTTCCGAATCTTTAGCCACATCTTCCGGAGTACCCTCTTTAACGGATTTTTTAACCGCTTCAATAGCATCTCGTCTTGCATTTCTGATGCTTACTTTTGCATTTTCAGCTTCTGCTTTTGATTGTTTAACCAATTGCTTACGACGTTCCTCGGTAAGTGGTGGAATTCCCAAACGAATAATCTCCCCATTATTCTCAGGAGTAATACCCACATCTGAATTCATGATTGCTTTTTCAATTACTTGCAACATATTTTTCTCCCAAGGCATTACAGTAATTGTTTTTGCATCAGGAGTATTCACAGATGCCACATTACTCAGAGGAACTATACTTCCGTAATAATCGACTTTTACTCCATCCAATATTTTCGGATTAGCTTTACCAGCACGAATATGTGCCAATGTTTCTTCCAAAAACACAACTGTATGTTGCATTTTTTCTTCTGCTGATTTTTCTATCGTTTTTATGTCTATCATAATGAATGAGATTTAATTATGTACTAAAGTTCCTATTTTTTCTCCAGACATCACCTTTTTCAGATTACCCTTTGTATCCATGTCAAAAACAATAATGGGTAAGTTATTTTCCTTACACATGATTGTTGCAGTAAGATCCATCACTTTGAGTCCCCTTCGGTAGATTTCGTCGTATGTGATATTTTCAAATTTTACCGCATTTTTATCTTTCTCAGGATCAGCAGTATAAATGCCATCTACCCTTGTTCCTTTCAACATCACTTCTGCTCCTACCTCAATTCCACGCAAAGCAGATGCCGTATCTGTCGTAAAGAAAGGATTTCCCGTTCCACCGGCAATAATTACTACTGCTCCATTATTCATGGCTTCAATAGCTTTTTCTTTAGCATATAGTTCTCCGACAGGTTCCATCCTCACAGCGGTAAATAATCTGACTTTCTGATTCTCTTTCTCAAGAGCGGAACTTAACGCCAAACTATTTATTACAGTGGCCAACATTCCCATTTGATCTCCTTTCACCCGATCAAATCCTTTAGTAGCGCCACTTAATCCCCGAAAAATATTTCCACCTCCAATAACGATAGCCACTTGAATACCCATATTGGCTATTTCTTTAATCTGGGAAGCATAATCTTGTAATCGAACCTCATCAATGCCATATTGTTTTTCACCCATCAAAGATTCGCCACTTAATTTTAGAAGGATCCTTTTATACATAAATACTTTTATTTTTCGCAAATTTACATAATAACTTCGACAATTTGATTTATAGGGAGATAAAACTTCTGCAAGTCAATGAGAGCCTACTATTTCTACTTCTTTATCTGAAGATGTGCTTTTTTAGAAAATAACCACAATGCAAATACAACCAATCCCGCGTTTACAATCAACATTTCATAACCAAATTCATAACCCGTTTTCAGAAAAATTATTCTATGCATAGAATAACAAATGATAGGGGAAAGAACACAAATGTATGGAACATACTTATCATTTGTTCTTCTTTTTGTTATCAGACCAAAAGCAAACAACCCTAACAAAGGTCCGTAAGTGTAAGAAGCTATTGTGTAAATGGCAACAATAATACTACTATTATTTAATCCTTTGAAAATCATGATAATAACAATAAAAAACAAGGAAATCAACAAATGAACTCCAATTCTGATTTTTTTTGCTTTAGACTCTTCATACTGTGAAATATTCAACATATCCACACAGAAAGAAGTAGTCAGTCCTGTCAATGCCGAATCGGAGCTGGAGAACGTAACTGCAATTATTCCTATGATAAAAAATACCAAAGAAGACATTCCTAAATATCCTTCTGTAGTTAACATAGGTAAAATATCATCCGATAAAGGAGGTAAATTTATTTGATTGGCAGCAGCAAAAGACAATAATAAAACACCTAAGCATAAGAATAAAAAGTTAACAGGAACAAATGATAATCCATACCAACACATATTTTTCTGAGCATCTTTAATATTCTTACAAGAAAGATTTTTTTGCATCATTTCCTGGTCTACTCCTGTCATGGCAATAGTAACGAATATTCCACTCAAAAACTGCTTAAAAAAATTATTTTTAGTAAACCAATCATCAAAAACAAACATTTTAGTATGTTCACTTTGTTGAATCACAGATACCATCCCAGAAAAATTCAGGTTCATTTTATCTGCTACCTGCCAAATAATTAACACCAAAGCGATTAATAAACACATGGTCTGTAAAAGGTCAGTCCAAACAATAGTACGAACTCCACTTCGAAAAGTATATAACCAAATCATTAATAAAAAAACACATGCCGTAATTCCGAATGGAATATTCCAAGCATTGAAAACATAATTTTGCAAAATAAGTACCGCTACATACAAACGGGCAGCCGCACCTATTGTTCGAGCCAACAGGAAAAAAGAAGCCCCTGTTTTATATCCTCTCTCTCCAATCCTTTGATCTAAATAAGTATAAATACTTGTAAGATTCAGACGATAATATAAGGGTAACAAAATAAATGTGATCACAGCATAGCCCAACAAAAAACCGAAGACCATCTGCATATAAGTCATGTCAAATCCCCTTACCATTCCGGGAACAGAAACAAAAGTCACTCCAGAAATAGAAGATCCTATCATTCCAAAAGCCACAACATACCAAGGAGATTTTTTGTTTCCTAAGAAAAAAGCATCATTTTCAGAGTGTTTTTTTCCAATAAACCAAGAAATTAATAACAAAACAGTAAAATAAACCCCGAGAATAAATAAAATGAGAAAGCTATTCATACGATAAATTACGATCAATATTATTTTTTTATTTCCGGATAACTGATCCTGGTATGATACATTGTTCTCAATTTTTCATTAAAGACAGACTTAATAATTTCTACATCTTTGAATGTAAGAGGAGTATTACGCAACATTCCATCATTTATTTTACCATCAATAATTTTATCAATAAGGTTTCCAATAGATTCATCAGTATATTCCGTCAGGCTATGAGAAGCCGCTTCTACAGAATCTGCCATCATAACTATGGCAGTTTCTTTGGAAAAAGGGTTTGGACCTGGATATGAAAAGGCATCATCATTAACAGGTCTTTCCGGATAAGTATTCTTGTAAGAATTATAAAAATAGACAGTTTTTCCACATCCATGATGTGTTTTGATAAAATGAATGATTTGTTTAGGAAGATTATTTTTCAAAGCAATTTTTTCTCCTTCTGGTACATGATCTATGATAATTCTGGCACTTTCTTCAAAATCCATGTTATCATGGGGATTAAATCCCGACTGATTTTCAGTAAAATATGTAGGATTCTTCATTTTTCCTATATCGTGATACAATGCCCCTGTTCTAGTTAATTGGATATTTGCTCCAACTTTAGCAGCCGCTTCTGTTGCCAAAATAGATACTTGTAAAGAATGTTGAAAAGTTCCGGAACATGTTTCAGACAATTTTCTCAAAATAGGATGATTTATGTTAGACAATTCTACTAAACTGACATTCGAAATATATCCGAACATTTTTTCTATAAAATAAACAAATGCATACGTAAACATCAAAAAGATAAAATTGATACCAAAATACATAAACATCTGCCACCGAATTTTTGCGATATCCCCTTCTTGAAAAAGAATCAAACCTACATAACAAAGCGAATAAGAAATAAGAACAAAAAATGAGCAACGAATCAACTGTGAACGTTCAGTCAGATCTTTCAAACTAAAAATAACCGTCATTCCTCCTATAATCTGCAACATCATAAATTCCGAAGGAAAAGGTACCATCATGGCACACATTAAAGTCATAAAAATATGTGCAAACAAGGCTGTCCTCGTATCGAAAAAAACACATATTACGATAGGAACAATCATATAAGGAATAATATAAACATTAAAAAGACTGTAGTTTACTGCCAGTTCCGTCAATAAGGCAAACAAGGTAATCATTGACAAAAGAAAAACCACATCCTTTTTCCGTTCATAAAAATTTTTCCTAAAAAAGTACAGATATAAGAAAAAGCAAGAAAAAAGTCCTGCTACTAAAATGAAAATTCCTAATAATATCCAACCCTGACGGGAAGAAGAGCCCAATCTTTCTTGAGAAATAATTTTCAAGGAATTAAGTATGTTATAGGTTTTATTATCAATGATTATCCCTTGATCTACAATTCGTTCTCCGGCTTGAACCATCCCTTTGGATGGGGATACTTGTTGTAACAATTCTGTCTTGACTTTATCCGAAGTAATATCATCATAAACCAAATTTTCAAGAATGTATTTATTAAGGTCCAAAGAAAGTAACACTTCTTCACTCAGATGAGGCGGACAATTATTTATAATATCTTCATATGCTGTTTGAACAGTATAAATTTGATCTGCAGAAACAGCATTGGCAACATTATTCTCTACCTCCATTAAAGAATGGTAATTATTTTTTTTCAAAAACAGCTTATCATCACGGCTTATAATGCCTTTCCCATAAACCCGTTCCAGTTCCTCTTTCAGAAAATTCAAATATTTTACATTGATTTTATTCTTTAAGATAGTTTCGGCATCTTCATCCAACTCTTTTATTTGCCTGTTTAATACATCTCTTTTGAGTTGAAAGTACGGTTGATAATATTGTAATACACTATCTTGTTCCTTTTTTACTTCTGCTCCCGTTTTGTAAATTGGAAAATCAAAAGGAGCCGTGAGTAACCCATATTTCCATGGTTTTCCTTCTGTATATTGATACCTGAATTTACCTTCTCTTGGATAAAAATAAGCTATTGCCAATGCCGCTACCAGGAAATAGATAAAAATAGATATTTCTTTATATTTTATTTTCATATATTCGATTCTACTTGAATTTTTGCGAAAAATACGAAAAAAAGAAGAATAATGCGTACTTTTGTCGAAATTTTATAGTTTACACATGTCAACCGGAAAAGTAAGAGTTCGTTTTGCTCCAAGTCCTACAGGCCCGTTACACATCGGAGGCGTAAGGACTGCTTTATATAATTATTTATTTGCAAAAAAATATCACGGAGATTTTATTCTCCGCATAGAAGACACCGATTCCCAACGCTTTGTATCCGGAGCAGAAGATTATATTGTAGAAACCTTCAAATGGTTAAATATCCCTTTTGATGAAGGTGTCCACATCGGAGGGAAATATGGTCCCTATAGACAATCTGAACGGAAAGATATTTATAAAGAATATGTGGACACATTGTTAAAAGACAATCGTGCTTATATTGCCTTCGATACACCTGAAGAATTAGAAACCAAAAGGGCTGAAATTTCAAATTTTCAATACGATGCTTCTACCAGGATGCAAATGCGCAATAGCTTGTCTTTGGATCAGAAAGAGGTATCATATCTACTCGGACAAGGACATCCGTATGTAGTTCGTATAAAAATAGAACCGAATGAGGACATTATTGTAAATGATATTATCCGTGGAAAAGTAATTATTAACTCTTCTGTTTTAGACGATAAAGTTTTATATAAATCTGCCGACGGATTACCTACTTATCATCTGGCAAATATAGTAGATGATCATTTGATGGAAATTACACATGTAATCCGCGGAGAAGAATGGTTGCCTTCTGCTCCTTTACATGTTTTATTGTACAGAGCTTTCGGTTGGGAAGCTCCACAATTTGCACATTTGCCTCTATTATTGAAACCAGACGGCAACGGGAAACTTAGCAAACGTGATGGTGATCGATTAGGGTTTCCGGTATTTCCTTTGGAATGGCATGATCCTAAATCCGGAGAAATATCTTCCGGATATCGGGAAACCGGATTTTTACCTGAGGCGGTAATTAACTTTTTAGCTCTATTAGGATGGAATCCGGGAGATGATAAAGAAATCTTATCTTTACAAGAAATGATAGAATTATTTTCTCTTGAACATTGCAGTAAAAGTGGAGCAAAGTTTAATTATGATAAAGGAAAATGGTTCAACCACGAATACATACAACAAACCGACAATAAAAAATTGGCGCTTCTTTTCCAGCCTATATTAGAAGAAAAAAACATTTCTGTTTCCTTAGAATATGTAACTGATGTGATCTATTTGATTAAAGAACGTATTAATTTTATTCATGAACTGTGGGAACAAGCTTCTTTTTTCTTTGTTGCTCCTGACAATTACGATGAAAAAACCGTTCAAAAAAGGTGGAAAGAAGAATCATCCCAACAAATGAGCGAACTTTCAGATATATTGGAATCAATTGATGATTTTTCTGTACAAAAAACAGAAGAAATCGTCAAAGGTTGGATCGAACAAAAACAATATCATTTAGGAAATGTGATGAATGCTTTTCGTTTAGCTATAGTAGGTACCTCAAAAGGGCCACATATGTTTGACATCATTGCTTTATTAGGGAAAAAAGAAACCACACAAAGATTAAAACAAGCTGTTAAAGTTCTAAAATAACCGGCTTATGTATACTATTATTATTGCTCTATATGCTTTTGTCGCAAGACTTATTTCTCCGTTTTATAACAAAGCTGATTTGATGTTGAAAGGACAAAAACAAACTTTCGACATTCTGGAAAAACACATTAAAAAGGAAGAGAAATATATTTGGTTCCATGCTGCTTCCCTCGGAGAATTCGAGCAAGGAAGACCTTTAATGGAACGAATAAAAACCCAATTACCTGAGTACAAAATTTTGCTAACTTTCTTTTCTCCTTCGGGTTATGAGGTGCAAAAAAATTATCCGGGAGTAGACGTTGTTTGTTATCTCCCTTTTGATCTACCTAAAAAAGTAACAACCTTTCTAGACTTAGCCAAACCAGACATCGCCATCTTTATAAAATATGAATTTTGGATGAATTATCTTTCCCAACTAAAAGAAAGAAAAGTTCCCACATATATTATCTCTGCTATTTTTCGTCCCGACCAAATCTTTTTTAAATGGTATGCCAAACGATATAAACATGTCTTAAATACCTTCGATAAACTCTTCGTACAAGATTTTTCTTCTGCCAATTTACTGAAGAAAAACAATATTTCAAATGTTATCGTATGTGGAGATACTCGTTTTGACCGCGTTCTGGATATCAACTCTCAAACAAAAAAACTACCTATATTAGAAGCTTTTTCTCATCAGAATAATAATATGATCACCCTAGTAGCGGGAAGTTCTTGGACAAAAGATGAAGATATATTTATTCCTTATTTTAACCAACATCCGAAAATGAAATTGATTATAGCTCCGCATGAAATACATACAAAACACCTAAAAGAAATTACATCCAAGTTAAAACGGCCATTCATTCTATATTCAAATGCCAACGAAGAAAATATAAAACATGTGGATTGTATCATTATGAATTGTTTCGGACTACTTTCCTCTACATACAGATATGGAAAAGTTGCATACGTAGGAGGTGGTTTTGGAAAAGGAATTCATAATATTTTGGAAGCTGCTGTATATGGTATTCCTGTAATTTTTGGTCCTCGCTACAAAAAATTCAGGGAAGCTCATGATCTTATCCGCATAAACGGCGGGTTTTCCATATCTGATATCAACGGTTTTGAAAATAACATGGAATTATTCTTAACATCTCCTCAAGCACTGAAAACAGCCGGAGAAAATGCTGGAGATTATGTGCAAAAAAATGGTGGAGCCACAGATTTTATCTTCAAAGAAATTTTTGGTTAACTTTCTATTATTCCACAAACCCCCTGTTTTTTAACAAATAAATAGGATTGGGATCTGTTCCTCTAAACCTTTTATACAAAACCATAGGATCCTCTCCATCTCCCTTAGACAAAACATTATCTCTGAAAGATTTTGCAATATTTGCATCAAAAACTCCTTTTTCCTCAAATAATTCAAAAGCATCAGCATCCAATACCTCCGACCACAAATAACTGTAATATCCGGCAGAATATCCTCCGTCAAAGATGTGTGCAAAATAAGGACTTCTATAACGAACAATAATTTCAGGAATCAATCCTATTTTATCTAATACTCCTTTTTCAAAAGAACGGACATTAATATTTTGTTTTTCAGTTATTGTATGCCAATTCATGTCTAAGAGCATTGCAGCAACAAGCTCTGTTGTCATAAATCCCTGATTAAAAGTATTGGCTTTTTTTAATTTTTTCACTAACTCCTCAGGAATGATTTCTCCGGTTTTCCAATGCTTGGCATATAAAGGCAACACATCTGGATGAAATGCCCAATGTTCTAAAATTTGCGAAGGTAATTCTACAAAATCCCGGGCAACATTGGTTCCGCTGACTCCTTTATAATTACATGTTGAAAGTAATCCATGCAAAGCATGTCCAAATTCATGAAACATTGTTTCCACTTCATCAGGAGATAATAAAGCAGGCATTTCTCCTGCAGGCTTTGTAAAATTTCCAACATTATATATAACAGGGCGGATATCTTTTCCCTGTTTTACATATTGTTCACTGAAATTACCCATCCAAGCCCCTCCACGTTTACCTTCATGAGGAAAATAATCCAAATAAATAATTCCAATATAAGAACCATCAGCATCAGTTACCTTGAATACTGTGACATCCGAACGATAGACAGCAATATTATTCAAGACTTCAAAATTCAATCCGTATAATTTATTTGCTACAGTAAAAATACCATTCCGAACATTTTCCAAAGAGAAATAAGGACGCAAAGATTCTTCATCTAAATTATATCTGGCTTTGCGAAGTTTTTCTGCATAGAACCACCAATCCCAAGATTGTAATTTAAATTTTACACCTCCCTTATTTATCAATTGCTGTAATTCTTCTGCTTCTTTTTTAGCTTGAGGGAGCGCATATTTCCAAACCTCATTCAACAATTTATTTACATTTTCAGGTGTTTTAGCCATTGTTTCATCCAACACAAAATCCGCATGCGTTTTATAGCCCAATAAGTTAGCTCTTTCTAACCTTAAATTAACCATCTTATTGATAATTTCTTTATTATCAAATTCGTTGTTATTATCACAACGCATGTACATAGCTTTATAAAGTTTTTCTCTCAAAGTTCTATTTTCAGCATATTGCAAAAAAGGAATCCAGCTGGGTTTCTGTAGGGTAAACAACCATTTATCCTCTAATCCATTCGATTTTGCAGTAGCAGCCGCAGCAGAAATAATTCCCTCAGGTAATCCCGCCAAATCGGATTGATTATCAATGATTAACTTATAATTATTTGTTTCAGCCAATAAATTTTGTCCGAAAGAAAGCGACAACATTGTCAATTCTTTATTAATTTCACGTAATCTAGCCTTTTCCAATTCATTTAACAAAATTCCAGAACGGACAAATCTTTTGTAATATTTATCTAACAAACGCTTTTGTCCTACATTCAAGATAGTTGAATTTTTAACATTTTGGTCATGAACAGCTTTTATTCTTGTAAAAAGTTTTTCATTCAAATAAATATTATCACCATGTTCTGATAGCTTAGGGGAAACATTCGTTGCTATTTTTTGCATTACACTATCAGTATTCGAACCATCTAACGCAAAGAAAACAAGAGAAACTTGTTCTAACAGAGCTCCCGAATTATCCAAAGCAACAATCGTATTTTCAAACGAAGCCGACTCCGGATTTTCAACAATTGCTTTTATTTCAGCATTTTGTTGTTTTATACCTTCTTCAAAAGCGGGTTCATAATACTCCGTTTTTATTTGATCAAAAGGAGGAACCCCATAAGGAGTTTCGAACATCGAAAAGAAAGGATTTTCTTTTGTTTGATGGCAAGAAATCATAACTATTAAAACGCTAATAAATGATAAGATTTTTTTCATGACCGGATTTTATTTATGCTTGCCCTGCAGGACCCAAAATGGGAGGCACCATAAAACCAGACTGTCCTTGTATCGTTATTGGTCCGAATTGAGATTCATATTTATTAATATTATCAGTCAACGCAGCCAACAAACGTTTTGCATGTTCCGGTGTTAAAATAATACGCGATTGAACTTTAGCTTTAGGAACATTAGGAACCACCCTTATAAAATCTACTACAAATTCGGATGAAGAATGAGCTATAACAGCTAAATTTGAATAAGTTCCTTGTGATACTTCGTCAGATAATTCAATTTGAATACCATTGTTTTGATCTTCTCTATTTTCCATAATTATTTATTTTATAAACAAGAAAGGCTACATCTATATAAACGCAGCCTTCTTGTCATTAATTATATTATCACATTATTCTCTATCATGCATAGAAGCAAAAACTTTTCTATTCTCCTGAATCTTTTCAAATTCATCTTTTGCTCCTACTACCAGTTTATCATATTCACGTAATCCTGTTCCTGCAGGAATTAGATGTCCGCAAATAACATTTTCTTTCATACCTTCCAAGCGATCTACTTTTCCATTGATAGCAGCTTCATTAAGAACTTTTGTTGTTTCCTGGAATGAAGCAGCAGACATAAAGCTCGTCGTTTGCAATGCTGCACGTGTAATTCCTTGTAAAATCTGATTGGCTGTAGCAGGAATAGCATCTCTAACTTCCACTGCTTTCAAATCTCGACGTTTCAAGGCACTATTTTCGTCTCTTAACTTACGGGCAGTAACTATCTGGCCGGGTTTCAAGTTAGGAGAATCACCTGCATCTACTACAACTTTTTTACCCCAAATACGATCGTTTTCCTCCATAACTTCTTGCTTATCTACAATCTGTTGTTCTAAGAAACGAGTATCTCCGGGTTCTACAATTTCTACTTTACGCATCATTTGGCGAACAATCACTTCAAAATGCTTATCGTTAATTTTTACTCCTTGCAAACGATACACATCTTGAACCTCATTCACAATATATTCTTGAACAGCGGTAGGTCCACTGATTGCCAAAATATCCGAAGGAGTAGTTGCTCCATCTGACAAAGGCATTCCTGCACGTACATAATCATTTTCCTGAACAAGTAATTGTTTGGATAACGGCACCAAATATATTTTATATTCTCCGGTTTTTGAAGTAACGATTACTTCTCTGTTTCCTCGTTTTATTTTACCGAAAGAAATTTCTCCATCGATTTCAGAAACCACAGCCGGATTAGACGGATTACGAGCTTCAAATAATTCGGTTACACGAGGAAGACCTCCTGTGATATCCCCTGCTTTACCTACAGCACGTGGAATTTTAACAAAAACCTCACCCGCTTTAATCATATCTCCCACATCTTTTACTACGTGGGCTCCTAAAGGCAAGTTATAAGTTTTAATGGTTTCTCCGTTCTCATCTAATATTTTAGCAACAGGAACCTTTGTTTTATCTCTTGACTCGATGATGATCTTTTCCCTTAAACCTGTTTGTTCATCAGATTCAAGTTTATAGGTCACATTTTCCACCATGTTTTCAAAAGATATCTTACCTGCAACTTCTGAAACAATAACAGCATTAAACGGATCCCATTCTATAATCACATCTCCCTTCTTGAGAGAAGCTCCATTTTTGAAATATAATTTTGAACCATAAGGAATATTGTGAGTATGTAACACTATTTTAGTGTTTACATCAACAATACGAAGTTCAGCTAAGCGGCTAACTACTACTTGTACTTTTCTACCACTTTCATCTACTGTATCTACAGTACGCAACTCGTCAATTTCTAGTACTCCGTCATATTTAGACGTAACATTATTTTCAGTTGCAATGTTAGAAGCAATACCCCCAACGTGGAAAGTACGCAAAGTTAACTGAGTTCCAGGCTCTCCAATAGATTGAGCTGCAATAACACCCACAGCCTCACCTTTTTGAACCATTCGACCGGAAGCAAGGTTACGCCCGTAACATTTTGCACAAACACCTTTTTTAGATTCACAAGTCAACACGGAACGTATTTCCACTCTTTCAATCGGAGAATCTTGTATCATTCTCGCTTTATTTTCCGTAATTTCATCTCCGGAAACCACAATTAATTCTCCTGTTGTAGGATGTTGTATATCATGTACAGACACACGACCTAATATTCTTTCATATAAAGAAGCAACTGTTTCTTCATTATTTTTCAGTTCTGTACAAACCAAACCACGAAGAGTTCCACAATCTTCCTCATTAATAATTACATCATGAGACACATCAACCAACCGACGAGTTAAATAACCGGCATCAGCAGTTTTTAAAGCCGTATCAGCCAAACCTTTACGAGCACCGTGAGTAGAGATAAAGTACTCCAACACAGACAAGCCTTCTTTAAAGTTAGACAAAATTGGGTTTTCAATAATTTGTCCCCCTTCAGCTCCACTTTTCTGAGGTTTTGCCATCAAACCACGCATACCGGACAACTGACGAATCTGTTCTTTAGAACCCCGAGCACCGGAATCAAGCATCATATATACAGAGTTAAAGCCTTGGTCATCACTCGATAATTGTTTCATCAATATATCAGAAAGACGAGAGTTTACGTGAGTCCAAACATCAATGATTTGATTATAACGCTCATTATATGTAATATAACCCATGTTATAACTATTCATGATTTGTTCAACTTCATCGTAACCCTTTTTCACTAACTCATCTTTTTGCTCAGGAATAATTACATCTTCCAAGTTGAAAGACAAACCTCCTTTAAAGGCCATATAATATCCTAAATCTTTTATATCATCCAGAAACTGAGCTGTTCTTGCTACTCCACAGACTTTGATTACGTTACCTATGATATCTCTCAATGATTTTTTAGAAAGGATTTCATTTACATAACCCACTTCTTCAGGAACACATTCATTAATCATTACACGGCCTACCGATGTTTCACGCATAACTTCTACAATGTTTCCATTTTCATCCAGGTCTTTTACGTATACCTTAACCAAAGCATGAATGTCGACTTTTCCTTCGTTGTATGCAATAGTTGCTTCTTGTGGTCCGTAGAAAATAAGGCCTTCTCCTTTAGCTCCGGGACGTATTTTAGTAATGTAATACAATCCTAGCACCATGTCTTGAGAAGGAACTGTGATAGGAGCTCCATTAGCAGGATTCAATATATTGTGAGAAGCTAACATCAACATTTGAGCTTCCAAAATAGCATCATTACCCAATGGTAAATGCACTGCCATCTGGTCACCATCAAAGTCAGCATTGAAAGCCGTACAAGATAATGGGTGTAATTGAATTGCTTTTCCTTCTATTAATTTGGGTTGAAAAGCTTGAATACCCAAACGGTGCAAAGTTGGAGCACGGTTTAAAAGCACTGGATGTCCTTTCATAACATGTTCAAGAATATCCCAAACAACAGGTTCCTTACGATCAACAATTTTTTTAGCTGATTTAACTGTTTTTACAATTCCTCTTTCAATCAATTTTCTGATTACAAAAGGTTTATAAAGTTCTGCAGCCATATTTTTCGGCAATCCGCATTCATGCATTTTCAACTCCGGTCCGACAACGATTACAGAACGAGCAGAATAGTCGACACGTTTACCCAACAAGTTTTGACGGAAACGTCCTTGTTTCCCTTTCAAGCTATCCGAAAGAGATTTCAACGGACGGTTAGCGTCTGTTTTAACTGCACTTGATTTACGAGAATTATCAAACAATGAATCAACAGATTCTTGTAACATCCGTTTTTCGTTCCGGAGAATCACTTCCGGAGCTTTGATATCAATCAATCTTTTCAATCGGTTATTACGAATAATTACACGACGATAAAGATCATTTAAGTCTGAAGTTGCAAAACGTCCACCATCCAACGGAACTAAAGGACGTAACTCCGGCGGAATAACCGGAACAACTTGTACAATCATCCATTCCGGACGATTTTTCCCTTTAGAAGCACGAAAAGATTCAACTACTTGTAATCTTTTTAGCGCTTCATTCTTCCGTTGTTGGGAAGCATCATTCCCTGCCTTGTGACGCAAATCATAAGAAAGTTCATCCAAATCCAAACGAGCAAGCAAGTCATAGATTGCTTCCGCTCCCATTTTTGCAATAAATTTATTTGGATCCGTATCATCTAATAATTGATTTTCTTTGGGAAGAGCGTCTAAGATTTCGATATATTCATCTTCAGAAAGTAAATCATAAATTTCTCTACCTTCTACAATACCCGGTTGAATTACCACATATCGTTCATAATAGATGATGGAATCTAATTTTTTAGTAGGAAGTCCCAATAAATATCCAATTTTATTCGGTAAAGAACGGAAATACCAAATATGAGCAACCGGTACTACCAAATGAATATGTCCCATTCTTTCACGACGAACCTTTTTCTCAGTCACTTCCACGCCACAACGGTCACAAACAATCCCTTTATAACGGATTCTTTTATATTTACCGCAATGGCATTCATAATCTTTGACAGGACCGAAGATTCTCTCACAAAATAAACCATCACGTTCCGGTTTATAGGTACGATAATTGATGGTTTCCGGCTTTAAAACCTCTCCACTTGAATTTCCAAGTACTTCATCCGGAGAAGCTAATCCAATAGATATTTTGGAAAATCCGCTTTTTATTTTATTTTCTTTTCTAAAAGCCATACTCAATTAAGAATTAAAAATGAAGAATTATTCTAAAGTAACACTTAATCCCAAACCTCTCATTTCATGTAATAATACATTGAGAGATTCCGGAATACCCGGAGTAGGCATTGGATCTCCTTTTACAATTGCTTCGTAAGCTTTGGAGCGTCCAACAACATCATCAGATTTAACAGTCAAGATTTCTTGCAAAATATAGGAAGCTCCAAACGCCTCAAGCGCCCAAACCTCCATTTCTCCAAAACGTTGACCTCCAAATTGAGCTTTACCTCCTAAAGGTTGCTGTGTAATCAAAGAATAAGGACCAATAGAACGAGCATGCATTTTATCATCGACCATGTGTCCTAACTTCAACATATATATCATACCCACAGTAGCCGGTTGATCAAAACGTTCTCCTGTTCCTCCGTCATATAAATAAACTTTACCATAACGAGGAATACCAGCTTTATCTGTCCATCCATTCAAATCATCCAAAGATGCTCCGTCAAAAATAGGAGTAGCAAATTTCACATCCAATTTTTGTCCGGCCCAACCAAGAACTGTTTCAAAAATTTGTCCCAAGTTCATACGAGATGGTACACCCAACGGATTCAAAACTATATCTACAGGAGTTCCATCTTCCAAAAATGGCATATCTTCTTGACGCACAATACGTGAAACGATACCTTTGTTTCCATGACGTCCTGCCATCTTATCTCCTACTTGCAATTTTATCTTTTTAGCAATATAAACTTTTGCCATTTGAATAATTCCTGTAGGAAGTTCATCCCCAATAGTAACATCAAATTTCTGACGCCTTAATTCGGCATCTAATTCTTTGTATTTTTTTAGGTAATTAACAACTACATCACGAATCATTTTATTTTTAGCATCATCAGCAGTCCATTTACTAAGTTGAACGGCAGAATAATCCAAACGATATAAATCTTCCTTCGTGAATTTCATTCCTTTGGAAATCAATTCCGTATTCATATAGTCTTTTATTCCCTGAGAAGTTTTTCCTTCGGTTATTTTAAGAAGTTTTTCTACTAAAATATCTTTTAGCTTACTCATTTTTACTTCAAACTCCTCATCTAACTTCGGCAAAATAGCTTTATCAGCCAAACGGGATTTTCTCTTCTTAACAGCTTTAGAAAATAAATTCGTACCGATTACGACTCCATTTAAAGAAGGAGTAGCCTTAAGAGAAGCATCTTTTACGTCACCGGCTTTATCTCCAAAAATAGCACGCAATAACTTTTCTTCAGGAGAAGGATCTGATTCTCCTTTCGGAGTAATCTTACCTATCAAAATATCTCCCGGATGAACCTTTGCTCCAACGCGTATAATACCGTTTTCGTCCAAATCTTTGGTAGCTTCTTCACTCACATTAGGAATATCCGAAGTCAATTCTTCAACACCACGCTTTGTTTCACGAACTTCCAATACATATTCGTCGACATGTACAGAAGTAAATATATCTTCACGAACTACGCGTTCATTGATAACAATAGCATCCTCAAAGTTATAACCTTTCCAAGGCATGAATGCTACTTTCAGGTTCTTACCAATAGCTAATTCTCCATGATCAGTAGAGTAACCATCAGTTAAAATTTGTCCTTTTTCTACCCTATCTCCTTTCTTACAAATAGGTCGAAGGTCAACTGTAGTACTTTGATTAGTTTTCCTAAACTTCGGAATAATATATGATTTTACAGCAGAATCAAAACTTACAAATTCGTCTTCTTCTGTACGGTCATATTCAATATCAATACGTGTTGAATCAACATAGACAACTGTACCTGTTCCTTCTGCAACAATTTGCGTTCTAGAATCAACGATCAACTGTCCTTCCAATCCTGTTCCAACAATTGGAGAGTCAGATCTCAACAAAGGAACAGCTTGACGCATCATGTTAGATCCCATCAATGCACGGTTAGCATCATCATGTTCAAGGAAAGGAATTAAAGACGCAGCAATTGATGCTATCTGAGTTGGAGACACATCCATCAACTCTACTTCTTCCGGTCCAACAACAGGATAATCAGCATCCTCACGAGCTTTCACACGAGAAAGAACAAAATTTCCATTATCATTCAAAGGAGCATTCCCCTGTGCAATAATTTTAGCTTCTTCTTCCTCAGCCGTAAGATAAACAATCCCTTCAGGATTAAGATCTACTTTTTTATCTACTACTTTCCGATAGGGAGTTTCAATAAAACCAAGATCATTTATTTTTGCATAAACACACAAAGAAGAGATCAAACCGATATTCGGACCTTCAGGTGTTTCAATAGGACACAAACGACCATAATGAGTATAGTGTACGTCACGCACCTCAAACCCAGCACGTTCACGAGATAATCCACCAGGTCCTAACGCAGACATACGACGTTTATGTGTAATCTCAGCCAATGGATTTGTTTGATCCATGAATTGTGACAATGCATTTGTTCCAAAGAAAGAATTAACTACAGAAGAAATTGTCTTTGCATTAATCAAATCAATCGGAGTAAACACTTCATTATCACGAACATTCATACGCTCACGAATGGTACGGGCCATACGAGCTAAACCAATACCAAACTGGTTATATAATTGTTCTCCGACAGTACGAACACGGCGATTACTCAAGTGGTCAATATCATCCACATCAGCTTTGGAATTTACCAATTCAATCAAGTATTTGATGATCTCGATAATGTCTTCTTTCGTTAAGACTTTCACATCAGAACTTGTTGATAAATTCAATTTTTTGTTGATTCTATAACGACCAACTTCGCCCAAATCATATCTCTTTTCAGAGAAAAATAAATTTTGAATTACTTCTCTTGCACTTGCATCATCAGCAGGATCAGCATTTCTTAATTGGCGATAAATATATACAACAGCATCACGTTCCGAATTACTCGGGTCTTTTTGTAAAGTGTTGTAAATAATTGCAAAATCAGATTGTCCCTGATCTTCTTTATGCAACAATATTGTTTGTACTCCTGAATCAGAGATATCTTCAAGATGCTCTTTTTCAAGGATTGTTTCACGATCAATAACAACTTCATTACGCTCGATGGAAACCACTTCTCCGGTATCTTCATCCACGAAATCCTCCACCCAGGTTTTCAATACCCGAGCAGCTAATTTACGTCCAATAACTTTTTGTAAATTTGTCTTATTCACTTTGACTTCTTCCGCCAAATTGAATATTTCCAAAATATCTTTATCACTTTCAAAACCAATAGCTCGCAATAATGTTGTTACTGGTAATTTCTTTTTTCTATCGATATAAGCATACATTACATTGTTTATATCAGTAGCAAATTCGATCCATGAACCTCTGAAAGGAATAATTCTTGCAGAATATAATTTTGTTCCGTTAGTGTGGATGCTTTGTCCGAAGAACACGCCAGGGGACCGGTGTAATTGTGAAACCACAACACGCTCTGCTCCATTGATGACAAATGTTCCTTTTTCAGTCATGTAAGGAATCGGGCCCAAATACACATCTTGAATAACAGTATCAAAATCCTCATGATCAGGATCTGTACAATATAGTTTCAGTTTTGCTTTCAGAGGGACACTGTAAGTTAATCCTCTTTCCACGCATTCTGTAATGGTATAACGAGGTGGATCTATATAATAATCTAAAAATTCTAGTACAAAATTGTTTCTGGTATCCGCAATAGGAAAATTCTCAGCAAATACTTTATATAATCCCTCATTTTTTCTTTTTTCGGGAGGAGTGTCTAATTGTAAAAAGTCTTGGAATGACTTCAATTGTACTTCAAGAAAATCCGGATAAGCCAATGGATTTTTAATCGAAGCGAAATTTATTCTTTGATTATTCTTTGTTGTTGAAGACATTTATTGGAGATTTTGAAGTTGTTTTTATTATTGTCGATTGACGGCTAACAGTTATTTGTTGTTGATTTCCGTTATAAAAACCATAAACTTAAACCGCTCTTCACCTTTATCTTTCAACCTAACCTTAACAGTTGAACATTAACCATATGATAATAGACGCAAAAAGGTTAAGAACCTTCTATCTGGAAGATTCTTAACCAAATGGCCTGTTTATACAGGAAGTTTTATTTAAGTTCAACTTCAGCTCCAGCTTCTTCCAATTGTTTTTTCAACGCATCGGCTTCATCTTTAGCAACACCTTCTTTTAAGTTGCTTGGAGCTCCGTCAACCAAGTCTTTTGCTTCTTTCAAGCCAAGACCGGTAAGTTCTTTAACTAATTTTACTATAGCTAATTTATTTGCACCTGCAGATTTCAACACTACGTCGAAAGCGCTTTTTTCTTCTGCAACAGGAGCAGCAGCACCAGCAACAGCAGGTCCAGCAACAGCAACAGCTGCAGCAGCAGGTTCAATACCATATTCGTTTTTCAAAATCTCAGCAAGTTCGTTTACTTCCTTTACGGTCAAGTTAACTAATTGTTCAGCGAAAGCTTTTAAATCTGCCATTTTTATAATGATTTAAATGATTATTACTTTATAAAATTATCTTTCTGATAGAGTCTTAAGAACTCCAGTGATGGTTTGACCACCTGATTGAAGAGCAGAAATAAGATTTTTAGCAGGAGACTGTAACAACATGATAACATCTCCAATCAATTCATCCTTGCTCTTGATAGAAACGAGCGCATCCAAGTTTTCTGCACCAACATAAAAACTTTCTTGAACATAGGCTGCCTTTAATTTAGGATATTCTGATCCTTTAGCAAATTCTTTGATCAATTTAGCAGGTGCATTAGCTGAAAGACACAACATCAAAGCAGTATTACCTTTCATTGATGAGTACAATTCAGAAAAATCTCCTTCGATGCTTTCGAGGGCCTTTTTCAATAGGGTGTTTTTTACAACAACCAATTTTACATTCTGTTTGGAACACTCCCTTCTCAATGCACTGGTTTTTTCTGCATTCAATGTAGCAATATCAGTCATGTAGAAGTTTCCATATTCCTTAACAGTAGCAGCAATTTGCTCTATAATAACGCCTTTTTCTTCCTTTCTCATAATTCAAATCTTTTAATTTTCATCTACTGATTTGGGTTCAATTTTGATACCCGGACTCATAGTACTTGAAAGAAAAATGCTCTTAATATATGTACCTTTAGCTGCTGCAGGTTTCAATTTATTCAACGCATTCACAAATTCTTTGACATTATCAAAAACTTGTTCTGCTGAAAAAGAAACTTTACCGACAGAAGTATGAACAATTCCGGTTTTATCTACTTTAAAGTCTATTTTACCTTGTTTTACTTCTTTCACTGCTCCTGCTACATCATTGGTTACAGTTCCGCTTTTAGGGTTAGGCATTAAACCACGAGGGCCTAATACTCTACCTAAAGCACCGATTTTACCCATAATTGCAGGCATAGTGATAATTACATCGATATCTGTCCAACCACCTTTTATCTTTTCGATATACTCGTCCAATCCAACATAGTCAGCCCCAGCTTCTTTAGCTGCAGCTTCCTGATCGGGGGTACATAATGCAAGAACCCTTGTTTGTTTTCCTGTTCCATGAGGTAGAGAGACCACGCCTCTCACCATTTGGTTAGCTTTACGAGGATCAACACCTAATCTGACATCAATATCTACAGAAGCATCAAATTTGGTGGTAGTAACTTCTTTTACCAAAGCAGACGCCTCTTTAAGTGTGTATACCTTCCCTGCTTCAATCTTGCTTAAAGCTAACTTTTGATTTTTTGTAAGTTTACTCATATCTCAATTGAAGTTTATTAGTTATTAACCGGGAAAGCTCCCTTTACTGCTATACCCATACTTCTTGCTGTACCAGCAACCATTTTCATGGCAGCTTCCAGCGTGAAACAGTTCAAGTCTACCATTTTATCTTCTGCAATTTGTTTCACTTGTTCCCAAGAGATTTCAGCCACCTTTTTACGGTTAGGCTCTGCAGAACCACTCTTTTGTTTCGACATTTCCAATAATTGGATAGCCACAGGAGGGGTTTTAACGATAAAATCAAAAGACTTGTCAGCATAGTAAGTGATGATTACCGGCAACACTTTACCTGCCTTGTCTTGGGTTCTGGCATTGAATTGCTTGCAAAACTCCATGATATTGATACCTTTGGAACCCAATGCAGGACCCACAGGCGGAGAAGGGTTTGCAGCTCCTCCTTTTATTTGCAATTTGATTTGTCCAGCAACTTCTTTAGCCATTGTTTAAAAATTTAAATTATAAATTACAACGTAAAATAAATAAAACCGACTTCGTAACAATTCGATTTTACTCTTTTTCTACTTGAGTATACCCTAATTCAAGAGGGGTCTTACGACCAAATATCTTAACCATTACTTTCAATTTTTTCTTTTCTGGATTCACTTCTTCAATGATACCACTAAATCCATTGAAAGCACCGTGGGTTACTTTTACATTTTCTCCCACGTAATATTCCACGTCTAGTTCTTCAGGTTGTTCTTGTAATTCATCAACCGTACCTAAAATACGATTAACTTCAGAAGGACGAAGAGGCACCGGTTTTTCAGTTCCTCCTAAAAAACCGATAACATTAGGAATATTTCTTAATCTATGGACAACCTCTCCCACCAAAGCAGCTTCAACTATTACATAACCGGGAAGATAAACTCTTTCTTTCATCACTTTTTTCCCGTTACGAACAGAATAAACCTTTTCCGTCGGAATCAGCACTTGAGAAACATAATCTTTCAAATCCGCTGTTTTCATTTCGGCTTCGAGATACTCTTTTACTTTATTTTCCTTTCCGCTTACAGCCCGAAGGACATAAAATTTTTTTTCGATTTCAGACATCTCTTATTAGCTTCAATTAAAACAACTTATACAAAAATTTCATAATGTTCTCAAAGCCAAGATCTACAACAAAGATCAGCAATGCGAGTACAAGGGAAGCAACTAAAACGACCACAGCACTGCCAGACAACTCTGTTCTTGTAGGCCAAGATACCTTATAAACAAGTTCGTTATAAGATTCCTTAATATAATTAATTATCTTTTTCATCTAATCTATAGATTTTTTGCACGGGTCGAGAGACTCGAACTCCCGACCCTCGGTTTTGGAGACCGATGCTCTACCAACTGAGCTAGACCCGTAACTCAGTCAAGAATTAAGAGTCAATTCTTAATTCTTGACTTTTAATTTTATTCGATGATTTCAGTAATCTGACCAGCACCTACTGTACGTCCACCCTCACGAATAGCAAAACGCAAACCTTCGCTACAAGCTACCGGGTAGATCAATTCTACAGTAATTGTTACGTTATCACCAGGCATAACCATTTCAGTTCCTTCCGGAAGAGTAATTTCACCGGTTACATCCAACGTACGAATATAGAATTGAGGACGATATTTATTATGGAATGGGGTATGGCGACCACCTTCTTCTTTTTTCAAGATATACACCTCAGCTTTAACCTTAGTGTGAGGTTTAACTTTACCCGGGTGAGTAATAACCATACCACGTTTGATTTCATCTTTATCAACACCACGGAGCAATAAACCAACATTATCACCAGCCTGACCTTCATCCAAAATTTTACGGAACATTTCAACTCCGGTAACAACTGATTTTTTACCTTCTGATCCTAAACCGATAATTTGAACTTCTTCACTTGTTTTGATGATTCCTGTTTCGATACGACCTGTAGCAACAGTACCACGACCAGTGATAGAGAATACGTCTTCAACTGGCATCAAGAAAGGTTTATCAACATCACGCGGAGGAAGTGGAATCCAAGTATCAACAGCATCCATCAATTCCATAATTTTGTCTTCCCACTGAGGAATTCCATTCAATCCACCCAAAGCAGAACCTTGGATAACCGGAGTATTGTCACCGTCAAATTCATAGAAAGAAAGCAATTCTCTCATTTCCATTTCAACAAGCTCCAACATTTCAGCGTCATCAACCATGTCACATT
>JAVBMM010000103.1:0-24193 GCA_031552425.1 Bacteroidales bacterium
CAACGAGCTACCACTGCTCCACTCCGCGATATTTCGAGTGCAAAGGTACTCTTATTTTTATGAAAAACAAAAAAAATCGCATTTTTTTGAAAAACATTTGTTACATCGCTCTTTTTTCTCTATTTTCGCACAACCATTCAAGAAATGTGCATTAGTAGCAATGATCGTATCCAATACAAGAGATTTATTGATTGAAGTAGCCAGACAGTTGTTTGCCAAAATCGGTGTTGAGCAGACTACAATGAACGATATTGCACAGGCTTCAAAAAAAGGCAGAAGAACTCTATACACTTATTTCAAAAGTAAAAGTGAAGTTTTTCAAGCCGTTACAGAATCCGAATTAAATAAGTTACATCTCACGCTTTCGTCTGTTCTTCAAAATGAGATGCCGGCAGACAAAAAATTAATTACTTATATTTATGCCCGGCTAGATGCTGTAAAAAACGTAGTTTCTCGTAATGGGTCACTTCGGGCCCTATTCTTCCGGGATATTTGGAAAGTAGAAAATGTACGAAAGAAATTCGACATCAGAGATGTAGAAATCATACAAACCATTCTAGAAGAAGGAGTCAAAGAAAACATATTTAATGTTCCAAGTCCCGCAATAACAGCATCTATATTACATTATGCACTGAAAGGATTGGAAGTCCCTTATATTCGGGGAACAATCGGCGAAGGATTATCCCGGGAAGAAAACATCATTAATTTGATTTTCAACGGAATAAGAATCAAACAGAAAAAAGATTGATCTAATTAAAATGATAAAAATATGAAATTATTAGAAGGGAAAGTGGCCGTTGTTACAGGAGCGGCACGTGGAATCGGGAAAGCCATTGCTCTCAGATATGCTCAAGAAGGAGCTTCTATCGCATTTACGGATTTATCTATTGATGATAATGCCAAAGCAACAGAAGCTGAAATTTCTGCTTTAGGAGTAAAAGTAAAAGGATATGCTTCTAATGCTGCAAATTTTGAAGACACCCACAAAGTCGTAGAAGAAATAGTAAAAGACTTTGGTCGAATTGATATTTTAGTAAACAACGCAGGCATCACCCGTGATGGATTAATGATGCGTATGAGCGAACAACAATGGGACATGGTAATTAATGTAAACCTGAAGTCTGCATTCAATTTTGTCCATGCGATAACTCCTGTCATGATGAAACAAAAATCAGGGAGCATTATTAATATGAGTTCTGTGGTTGGTATTTCCGGGAATGCCGGGCAAACCAATTATTCTGCATCTAAAGCCGGTATGATAGGTTTGGCAAAATCAATTGCAAAAGAAGTAGGATCGAGAGGAATCCGTGCCAATGTAATTGCCCCGGGATTCATCATCACCGAAATGACCGCTCAACTTCCTGAAGATGTAAAAAAACAATGGGCAGACCAAATACCTCTCAGAAGAGGAGGAACTCCGGAAGATGTTGCCAATGTAGCTGTATTTCTTGGATCAGACCTTTCTTCTTATGTATCAGGACAAGTGATTCCCGTTTGTGGAGGCATGAACATGTAATTTTAGTTAAGGGTCAAGAATTAAGAGATATTTTTCGTGCGTAAGCCAAACTCTTAATTCTTAACTCTTAATTCTTAACTCCTATGGAAATCATTTACGAAGACAATCACCTAATCGCCGTTAATAAAACTTGTTCTGAAATTGTGCAAGGGGACAAAACGGGTGATACACCTCTTTCTGAAACCGTAAAAGACTGGTTGAAAAAGAAATACGACAAACAAGGAAATGTATTTTTAGGAGTTACTCACAGATTGGACCGTCCTGTAAGTGGAGTTGTACTCTTTGCCAAAACCAGTAAAGCACTTTCCCGTTTAAATGAAATGTTTAGAAACGGAGATATCAAGAAAACCTATTGGGCCATTGTAAAAAACACTCCCACTAAACCGGAAGCGGAACTTATCCATTACATTGTACGCAATGAAAAACAAAACAAATCATACGCTTACGATACAGAAAAAGAAAATGCTAAAAAAGCAATCCTTTCATACAAATTAATTGCCAAATCGGATAATTATAATTTGTTGGAAATTGACCTGAAAACCGGAAGACACCACCAGATTCGTTGTCAATTAGCCAAAATCGGCTGTCCTATCAAGGGGGACCTAAAATATGGCTTTGATCGTTCTAATAAAGACGGAGGGATCAGCCTACATGCTCGTAAAATAGCCTTTATTCATCCAGTTTCCCAAAAAGAAATAATTATTGAAGCCCCCATTCCCAAAGACAACCTTTGGAATACATTATTTTTAAGAAAAAACGAGTAAATAATTAAATATTCTTAAATTAACAATTATTTGTGCTTAAAAATTATGTTTTACAACATAAAACACTTTATCTTTGTACTGTGTTTTTCATGGTATTAGATTTAAGGTTAACAATGAAGATTGGTTGTCGTGAGACAACCTTTCCTTTTTTAAACTCACTATGTTTGCTATTAAATTGCTTCGCAACTGTGAGGCTCGCTCAGCTCACCGTGAATAGTGAACAAAGGAATTAAAATGGACTATTCGAAGAAGCAACGAAGTCAATTAGCTATGAAAATAAACTCGTTAACCCCTCTTAATTCTAACTTCTCAACTTTTATTTACTACGAAAAGAACGGGATAATTCAATAATATCTCCTTTAATATAATTCAAAACAGGGGCAATTGAGTCTTGATTAGGAGTACAATCAAAATATAAAGATCCTCGAAAGAAATACGAAACACTATCACTTAAAGAAAATTGTATCGGAGAAGCAACATTTCCCTGAATTTCATACATAACACCATATATTTTTTCTTCAGGGTATTCATAAAGATACATTTGAATGTCATCAGCTTTCAAAACATGCTGATAAGTAAATTTCCGGTTATCTTCCGATATAGCAGCAAAATCTTTCGCCTGTATATGCATATAACTACAATAAATTTTAGCGCGAAAAGCCGGATAAACAATATTAAACCACTCATCTTCCTGGCCTTTCAACGGTTCTATATAAGACTGCCCCGAATATTGAAAAGAAATATTTTTATCTTCAAAATTTTGGTAAGTATGTTCTCCTATATCAATCCTAAAATAACCGGACGATTTGGGAGTACGATGATTACAAGAAGCTAAAAAGAAAATCAGAGAAAAGAAAAAACAGGCTTTTTTCATTGTAAATTAGTTATACAACAACTTTTTCCAAAACAGAAAATTTTATTTTTAAGATTCTTCTTTTGTTTATTTCCAACACCTGAAACACATATTTTCCAAAAGAAATTATTTCTTTTTTTTCAGGGAAATTACCTTTAATTTCAAGAGCCAATCCTGCCAATGTTTCGACTTCATCAACCAAATCCTTAAACTCACTTGCATGCACACCAGTTATTTTGAAGAAATCAGTCAAAAGGGTTTTTGCCTCAAAAACATAAGAACCATCGGAAAGTTTTGTATAACGGGAATCTTCATCATCATACTCATCACTAATCTCCCCTACTATTTCTTCCAAAATATCTTCTAAAGTCACCACACCAGAAGTTCCTCCGAATTCGTCTACCACAACTGCCAGGTGAATTTTATCCGCCCTGAATTCTTCCAGCAAATCATCTATTTTTTTTGTTTCCGGAATAAAAAAAGCTGGCCGGATAAGGCTTTGCCAACGAAAAGTTGCAGGTTTACCAATATGAGGAAGCAAATCTTTAATATACAAAATTCCTTTGATAGTATCACAAGTTCCGGAATAAATCGGGATTCTTGAATAACCTGCATCTATCACATAATCAATAACTTTTTTAAAATCAGAATGAATTTCCAATGCAGAAATGTCTATTCGAGACGTCATAATTTGCGCAACTGTCTTATCATAAAAATTAATAATCCCTTCCAGAATATCTTTTTCGTCCTTTATTTCTCCGGAAGTCAACTCCAAAGCCTTGGATAATTCATCTACAGAAATATTATGTTTATGCTTTTTTTTATTTCTGGATAAATTAACTACACGATCAACACTAAACATTAAAGAAGAAAAAGGACTGGTTATTTTTTCTACAAATAACATCGGCTTAGCCAACAAACGAGCAAATTTCAGAGGATTTTTTTTTACAATAATTCTTGGGAACATCTCTCCCAAAAACAAAACCAAGCATACTAAAATGAATAGTTGTATAAAAAAAACACCTAAATAAGATTCGGTATAATCTACAATTTGATGAAAAGTATAAACAAAAACAGAAATAAAAAAGATAATAAAAAAACAAGAACCTGTCAAAACAGAAGCAGATAACCGTTCCGGATTTTCCAATATTTTTCGAATATGCTTATCAACTGGATTATTTTCTTTTTCGATATCTTCTAATCTAAGAGAGAAAAAAGCTGATTCTGAAGCTGAAATTATTCCGAAACAAAAGAGCAAAAAGAATACTATAAGTAAAAGCAAGGCCGTTTCAAGAGTAAACGGAGAAATATAAATGGTTAGTAATGAACTGGATAAATCAGGGTCCAAAATGTATAATATTTAATGAAACAATAAAGAAACTGCCCTAATATTTTAGAACAGTTTCTTTTCTTCTAATTAAAAAGGTAAATCATCGTTGGAATTTTCTTTCAATGAAATATCGTCAGTTTGCTTTTCTACCGAAACTGTTGCTGCCGATGGGGCAAAGGGAGCACTCCCCTGTTGGGCATCCGGTTTTCTGTCAAGCATTTCCAAGTTGTCTGCATAAATCTCTGTCACATAACGTTTGTTTCCAGAGGCATCATCATAAGAACGTGTACGAATTTTTCCTTCAATGTAAAGTTTTGATCCTTTTTTTACGTATTTCTCGGCAACCTCGGCAAGGCCTCTCCAAAGCACGATATTGTGCCAATCGGTACGATCAGGTACAACTGCTCCATTGGCAGCGGTATATCCCCTCTCTGTTGTAGCAAGAGTTAAATTAGCTACAGCAACCCCATTGTCTAAATACCTTACATCAGGATCTTTTCCGACATTTCCGATCAAAATAACTTTGTTTACTGACATTGTTTGTTTAATTAGTTTGGTTAATAAAATAATAATTTCGCTTCAAAAATAATGAAAACTTACGAAATGTGAAAATTTTATCCGCCTTGTACTAAAAACAATAAACAAAACAAATTTGTTATAAATATTAAAACATGAATTTTAAATAAAAGGTTTAAAGCAAACTAACTCGAAAAATTTATTAATATAACTTAAATGAATGTAGCAATGAAAAATTCATCTGACAATCAAATGACTACCAATCAAGGAAGTCCTGTTTACAACGATCAGGCATCTATTACTACAGGACAACCCACTTACACCTTATTGCAAGACACCCATTTGGTGGAAAAACTCGCACATTTCGACCGGGAAAGAATCCCCGAAAGAGTAGTTCATGCTAAAGGAGCCGGAGCATATGGTTATTTTGAAGTCACCCATGATATTACAAAATACACCTGTGCCGATTTCCTTTCAGAAATAGGAAAGAAAACCGATGTATTTGCACGTTTTTCCACAGTAGGAGGAGAAAAAGGATCGGCTGATTCAGCCAGAGATCCGAGAGGATTTGCTGTCAAATTCTACACCAAAGAAGGAAATTACGATATGGTAGGTAATAATACTCCTGTATTCTTTATTCGTGATGCTATTAAATTTCCTGACTTTATCCATACACAAAAGAGACATCCGGCAACCAACTTGAAAGATCCGGATATGTTCTGGGATTTTCTTTCATTAACTCCCGAAAGTATCCACCAGGTAATGGTTTTATTTTCCGACCGGGGAACCCCAGCTTCTTATCGTTACATGAACGGATTTACGGGACATTCTATTATGTGGTACAATAAAAAAGGAGAATATTATTGGATCAAGTTACATTTCAAAACAAAACAAGGAGTAAAAAATTTGACGTTGGAAGAAGCATCTTCTATGGAAAGTATTGATCCCGACCATGCCACAAGAGATCTATCTACAAGTATCACTAAAGGTAATTTCCCTGAATGGACAGTTTATGCACAAATTATGACTCCCGAAGAGGCAAAAAATTATAAATTCGATCCTTTTGATATTACCAAAGTGTGGTTCCAATCTGATTATCCATTGATCCCTGTAGGAAAAATGGTATTAAATAAAAATCCGGAAAATTATTTTTCAGAAGTAGAACAGGCTGCTTTTTCTCCGGGAAATTTAGTTCCTGGTATCGCTCCTTCTCCTGACAAAATGTTACAAGGACGGATATTCAGTTACCCGGATACCCATCGCCACCGTTTAGGTGCCAATTTTCATATGCTTCCCATCAACGCTCCCAAAAGTGCGGCAAAAAATTACCAACGAGACGGTTCTATGAATTTACACAGCGAAGGGGCTCCTAATTATTACCCGAACACCTTCGGCGGGCCAGAACCTGATGTTGCTTACACTCCTCCCCCTGTAGATGTAAAAGGATTGATAGACAGACATGAATACGAGCTTTCTGACATTGATTTTGTTCAAGCCGGAGCATTGTATTCCCGGGTTATGACGGATAACGACAAATCCAACTTGATCAAGAATGTTTCTTCTCATTTGAAAAATGCCCAACAAAGGATACAATTAAGACAAACGGCAATATTTTATAAAGCAGATGCTGATTGTGGAACGAGGTTATCTAAAGCATTGGGATTAGATTTGAACAAAGTAGTAGAACTTTCAAAAATGTCCCAAAAAGAAAGAGTTAAAGCAACATCTTAAAATCGCCATGCTCTTTGTTAATGTCTTTTTACGCCCGGTGAAGTTGATGCGTAACGTAAGTCTCACCGGGCGTAAAAAGACTAAATCAATTTCCATCAATAATCTCAAACGATTTCTCAGAATTATATGAGATTTTCAAAGGCGGTAATTTTTCTTTTAAGATAACTTTCAACACAGTCGCCTTTTCATCCAGCATTTTCAAAGGAAGGTCTATAATAATCTTTTTCTCTCCCTTTTGATAGTTCAAAGATTTTTTATTTAACAGTACTTTATCTACTGTAAAAGGCATTTCAACGTCCAATTTACCGTTTTTCGGCAACTCATAAACAACAAGATGAAGCTCTGTATACTTGCCTTTATCATGTCTGATACAAACTCCCCATTTAGGTTCTTTAATAGGACTTTTCAGTCCTTTATAAATTGTTTCTCCGTTTTCTTTCATCCAGGAAGAAACATCTTTCAATCTGGTAACATTTTTTTCAGGGATTACACCTTCCGAGTCAGGACCAACATTTAAAAGGAAATTTCCACCTCTTGAAACAACTTTTGTCAGAATCTTAATTAGTTCCGTAGAAGATTTCCATTTATTATCCCAACTCATATATCCCCATGAATCACTCATTTTCATACAAGTTTCCCAATAAACACCCTCTACTTCTTTTTGTTTGGGAATAAGTCCTTCCGGAGTTTTGTAGTCTCCAAAGGAGTTTGCAGGTCTTATCAAGCGGTCATTCATAATCAGTTTGGGATGTTCTTTCAATATTTCCACAATATCCCCGGCATGTTTTGCTGTAATCTTAACCGTAGGAGTATCCCACCAAACAACAGCGATATCTCCGTAATTACTAAATATCTCCTTGATTTGAGGAATCGCAATTTCATACATATACTCATCAAAAGTCCTCGATGTTTGAATCGGATCCCATGCTCCATCATGTTCTGCCGTATATTTATCAATGGCAACAGAATCAGGGTTAGCCCATCCTTGATTCATTGGTCTGCGGGCAGTAGCTCCACCGGGGTGGCACCAATCCTGAGATTGCGAATAGTACAATCCCAACGGCATGTTATGTTTACGGCACGCATCTGCCAATTCCTTTAATACATCTCTTTTAAATGGAGTGTGATCTACAATATTAAAAGAACTTGCATTACTTTTGAACATGGCAAAACCATCATGATGTTTTGCTGTAAAAACAATATATTTCATTCCCGCTTCTTTGGCTAATTTCACCCATGCTTCCGGGTCATATTTCACAGGATTGAATGTTGCTGCAGTCGCCATGTAGTCTTCTACCGGAACTTTACAGCGATTCATTAACCATGCAGAACCGCCTTTTCTAGCCTGATGACCTTGATAAACACCCCCATAAACAGCGTACGGTCCCCAATGGATAAACATTCCGAAACGCGCATCTGTCCACCACTCCATTTTTTTATGAATATTTTTTTGTGCTTTAAGTGTTCCTTGTGAACAAAATGAAATAGACACAAAGATGATAAAGACCAACGATTTTAGAGGAGAAAAAATTAAATTCCTCATTAATTTATTTTTCATGGTATTGTTTATTTATCGAAATCATTTAGACTTTGGCATTTAATCCCTTAATAAGGGGTAACTTTCCGGCCTCGGGCAAATGACGTTAAGAAAGAATTACTTTTTTTCTTTCAATAGATCACGAATTTCCGCGAGCAAAACTTCTTCTTTAGATGGTGCTGATTCCGCAGGAGTTTCAGGAGTATTCTTCTTATGAAAACTATTGATTGATTTAACCATCAAGAAAATAGCAAATGCGATAATTACAAAATCAAATATTGTCTGTAAAAAATTTCCATAATTAAGCGTTACGGCAGGTAGGACATTTCCCACAGCATCTACTCCCGCTTCTTTCAATGTCATTTTTAAATCAGTAAAATTTACTCCACCTACTAAAATACCGATCGGAGGCATAATGATATCTGAAACCACAGAGCTTACTATTTTTCCAAAAGCCCCTCCCATTACAACTCCCACTGCCATATCCAACACATTGCCTCGCATGGCAAATTCTCTAAATTCTTTCAATACGCTCATAACATTTACATTAAAATTAAATTATTTCCAAGAGAACAAATATACAATAAAAAAACAAAAATAATCAAAATAAAGGTCCCATTGTTCCCGGCTAGTACAGCGAGTTTCACAAGGTGTGCAATGTCCCTAAGCAATAATATACTGCTTATTAAAGCTAATATTGTACTTTTTCATTACATACATTTTCCTACCTTTGTTCTAAACTTTAATTTAGCGAACAAATGAAAAAGACAATCTTTATTTTATTTTTTGCTCTTTCTTTAGCTGCATGTAAAGAAAAAGAGTTAACGGTAGATGTAAAAAATGAGACCGATTATGACAGAAAGAATGAGACCGTAACTGTGGATTGGAATACAGTTACACAAAAATTAGCATTAAAAGGCAATGACCAAATCATTGTATTAAACAGTTCTTCGGAACAAGTTCCTTATCAGTGTATTTTTGAAGGGAAAGAAACTCCTCAAGCATTGATATTCCAAGTTGATATTCTTGCTAAATCCACCGGAAAATACACCATAAAAAAAGGGAAACCGGAAACTTTTACTGCTTATACAACAGGAAGATATGTTCCTGAACGTTTAGATGATTTCGCGTGGGAAAACGATCGGATCGCGTTCCGTATGTATGGCCCTGGATTAAAAGGGAAAATTACTAACGGAGTAGATGTCTGGTTGAAAAAAACCGACAAATTGATTATGGATAAATTTTATCATGATGAATTGCAAAACGGTCTTTCATATCATGAAGATCATGGCGAAGGTTTAGATTGCTACAGCGTGGGATGGACATTGGGTGCCGGAGGTGTTGCTCCTTATTCCGAGAACAAACTGTGGGTAGGGAAACCATATTCTTCATACCAAGTATTGGATAAAGGGCCTTTAAGAACTACTTTTTCTTTAACATACGACTCTGTGCAAGTGGGTGATAAAATAATACAACAAACATTAATAATTTCATTAGATGCTCACAGCCAATTGAACAAAGGAGTAGTTACATACAGCAGTCCTATTGATACAGTTGCAGCAGGCATCGCTTTGCATGAAGAACGGGGGAATTTATTAACAGATATCAAAAACAGATGTATGGCATATGCTGAAAAAACTACAATCGATCCTAACCATGCAAAAAAAGTATTTGTACCCGAAGCTCGTCAGGCAACAGGACATCTTTACACTGGAGTTGTACTTCCGAATGGCGTTGATCAAATGACTCAAAATACAGATCATACATTGGCTCTAGCTAAATATTCAGAACCTTTTGTTTATTATTTCGGAGCAGGATGGAGTAATTGGGGATTCTCTTCTGATGAACAATGGTTTGAATATGTGAAAGATTTTTCACATAAGCTCCAACATCCATTAATTGTTACTGTCCATTAAAAAAACATTATAATAAATCAATTTCTTTCCCGGAATATATTGTATAAAGTAGTCATAAGTACTTTTCAAATAAATATATTCCGGGAAAATTTTATCCTTACATACACCATTAGAAGCAAATAGAAACATAAAAACACTGGCATCCCCATTAACACACTTTTGATACACATTCATTAAAGGATTTTCTGCAAATGTTCTACCGGAATGAATTTCTTCCCAATATTTTTTTAACTCATCCACAGAGCTCCCTATAAGTAAATTGTTTTTGTAAAAAGTAAAATAGCTAAGACCTTCACCGGAAAACAAATTCGAAATACTTGGAAATTGAAATTCCGAAGGCAAACGATATATTCTGTAAACAATATTTTCCTGATTTTTATTCCAAACACACAAATTTTCCTGTGGTTTCTCCGGTAACTCATGACATAACTCTTCAAAAAAACGATACTTATTTTTCAATGGAGCAATAACTGTCCGGCAACATGATTTCGAATTTTCTTCGACACAAAAAGAAACATTTCCCGAAGCATGTTTTTGTATCAATTTGCCTATATGCCAAACATCATCAAAAAAAATACTATCTGAATTCAAATGAACAACCAAAGACGCTTTCCCAGGAATGAGCTCAGGGTGAAAATCTTTTTTTTCTGCAGAAGTTACTGAAAGGGACTGATATAAAGTAGAAGAACAATATTCAGGTAATAAACATCCGTTGAGTTTATACCCTACTTTATCGGGCACAACATCCAATGCGTACCAACTCTCCTGTTTAAAAAAGCAAGACACCAAAGCAGAAGATTTCAACAAATTCTTATATGCCCGGAAAGATGAATCCGTATAAAGATTCTCGGAAGAACTTATCATCGACAAAGCCTTACATAACATATTTTTACTAAAGCTTCCAATAAACGCTCCACCATAGTAAGTATAACAGAAAAAACGATCATCAGAAGTCAATGAAACCTGATACTCAATATGATTAAATTTTTCTTTTTTCGATAAAAAAGGAAAAAAACCGGATTCCGACTGCTGCTTTTCCCATTGTAAGACAGTTGATGGACTTGTTCTATACAATATTAATCCGACATCTCCTGAATATGCAATGATTAAGTTATCCGTTCCTGGAACAGAGATATTCAATGGTAAGCTATAAAGAGAAGCTGCTATTTTCAGATATGAATTTTCCGGTAACAATCCCATGGGAAACCCGGAAGAAAGTTCCCTCGGATTTGCAAAACTAAATAAAACGTTGCTTTCGGCAGGAACTAAAGTAAACAAATCCGCATGATATATTTTTTCATTCGACCGAAGTTCCATAAATGTATAAATTCCTGCACATACTACAGCAATTACCAAAATAAAAACAAAAGCAATTCGAAAGATGGGTTTCATTTGCATAAATTATAAAACCAAACTACATTTGTACGACAAAAATAACTAAAAATTGTGATAAAGGAATTCAAATCACTACTAAATACTCCCGTCGGAATTATTTTTCCAATGATTTTTATTTGCCTCACTGGAAGTTTATTATGGTTCATTCCGGGGGACTATAATATCCTCCAAAATAAATATGCCTCTTTAGATGGACTTTTTTCTTTACTTCCCTTTTTATTAATTATTCTTGTCCCTGTGTTATCCATGCGTTCTTTTTCGGAAGAAAAAAAAAGCGGGACATTAGAATTACTACTAACGCGCCCCATCAGTCTCTGGAGAATTATCGGAAATAAGACAGGTGCAATCTTTCTTATGATTGCACTTTCATTGGTCTTAACTTTAAGTTCTTTTATTTCAATTTACTACTTAGCAATACCCATAGGAAACGTTGATACAGGAGCAATCTTAGCTTCTTATTTCGGCATGCTCATCCTTGCTCTTGTATTTATCTCAATGTCTGTATTTGCTTCATCGTTAACATCCAATCAAGCGCTTGCTTTTATATTTTCACTGGTATTATGCTCCTTCGGATATTATGGATTCGATTTACTTTCGAATTTATTTTCCTCCGGAGAAATACAGGTTTTTATCCAATCATTAGGACTGTTGCAACATGTATCTTCCATACAACGAGGAATTATTAACAGCAGAGATTTAATTGTTTTACTTTCTATATCTGCCATTTTTTATTTACTCACTTACATTATTTTGAGTGTAAAAAAAAGAAGAAAGACAATACTGACGACCTTATTAATTTTACTAACAATCAACTTTTTAAGTATATTTTTCCACTACCGTTGGGATTTAACAGAAGAAAAATGCTACACAATCAGTCCGCAAACCAAGCAAATTTTACATAATTTGGATCAACCGTTAGAAATTCAACTATATCTATCCGGGAACTTGAACGCCGGATTTACCCGCTTGAAGCAAGCAGTAGAAAATATGTTAACCGATTTTTCTTCTATTGTTCCCGGGAAAATTCATTGGAAAACAATTGATCCGCACGCACCGGAAAATGCCGGCATTATCAAAAGCTTGAGTTCTGAAGGAATCCAGGGAATAGCCGTCAACGAACATAACAAAGAAGGTGGAATAACTCAACAAATTGTTTTTCCCTGGTTGAAAATAAAAATGGGAAACAAAACTCTTCCTGTATCTTTACTTATACATATGAAAGATAAATCAGGAGAAGAAAATCTGAATATGTCTATAGAAAATATCGAATATGAACTAATCAGAAACATTTATCTGTTAACTCAAAAAGATACAGGAAAAATCGCTTTTTTGGAAGGACACGGAGAATTTTCGGAAGAAGAAGTACAGTATATAACCAACCAATTAAGCAATTACTATCAAATAGACAGAGGACGTTTAACCGGAAATATTTCCGAATTAAATGATTACAAAACCGTTGTAATTGCCGGTGCGAGATTCCCTTTTTCCGAACGCGATAAATTCATTTTAGATCAATACCTGATGCAAGGAGGAAAATTACTCTTTTTCCTTAACGGAGTAAAAGCAGACTATGATCTATTGGCAAGTTCCGGACAAACTCCCACCATGGCCAACGATGTAAACCTTCAAGATATACTTTTTGTGTACGGTATCCGGATCAATCCGGTATTGATACAAGACGTACAATGTATCAACCTTCCGGTAAGCGTCAACCGCAAAAATACCGGAAATACTATCAAAACAATTCCCTGGCATTATGCCCCATTATTAACTCCAAATCCTAATCACCCAATCACAAAGGATTTAATGCTTGTTAAATCTGAATTTACAAGTACATTAGATTTCATAGGGAATCATACACACATTGAAAAAACACCTTTATTATATTCCTCTGATCACACGCATGTAACAAAAATACCGGAAATGGTAACTTTTCAATCTTCTGACAACCCATTATCTCTTTCATATTTTAATGAAAAGCATCTTATGGCTGCTGCTTTGCTGGAAGGCAATTTTATTTCAGCATTTCAACATCGTCCCATTCCTGAAAATGTATCCCATTTCAAAGAATTAATTCCTCAAAGTCCAAAAACCAAGATCATTGTAGTAGCATCAGAAGAAATCATTTCTAATGAAAAAGATCTGTCTCCCGGTTACGACAAATATTCACAAATAACCTTCGACAATACCGAATTTATCATCCATGCCGTTAATTACCTGGCAGATGATTGGGGATTGATGAAACTTCGCAACAAGCAATGGAAAATCAGACTGTTGGATAAACAAAAAATACAATTATATTCCGGTTGGTTACCTTGGATAAACATTTTGGTTCCATCACTTATTTTGCTGGTAATATTTTTTATTTCTATCAGGATCAGAAAGAAAAAGTATTTCCACTAAAAATTGGGACATTCATGGATTTTTTTTACTTTTGTCTGGTTGAATTTTCAAGATTGTTCATACTTCAACATTCATCATTGTATGAAAATCAAATTGTATAACTTATAAAAAAATATATTATGAAATTTGTTGTTTCCTGTACATCATTATTGAGCCATTTACAAACAATCGGCCGTGTGATCGCCTCCAAAAACTCCCTTCCTATATTAGATGGTTTTCTTTTTGAATTAGAAGGAAATAAATTAAAAATCACAGCTTCCGATGCAGAAACAAGAATGGTTACATCCATCACTGTAAACGAAGCCAAAGGAAGCGGAAAAGTAGTCATCACTGCCCGTAATTTATTGGACTCTTTAAAAGAATTACCGGAACAACCTGTTAAATTTGACATCGACGATAATTCAATGAGTATTTCAGTCGCTTATGAGAACGGAAAATATAATTTCGTAGGACAAAAGGGAGATGATTATCCACAACCCAAACCGCTGAAAGAAACTGCAGCAGAATTAAATATTCCGGCAGAAGTATTGATGACCGGAATTAATCGTGCTTTGTTTGCAACTGCAGATGACGAACTTCGTCCCGTAATGAACGGAGTATTTTTTGATATTACTCCTGAAGATATTACTTTTGTTGCTTCAGACGGTCATAAACTCGTACGTTTCAAAAGAATGGAAGCACAAAGCACTGAAAGAGCTTCTTTCATCTTACCCAAAAAACCTTCTACCCTACTGAAATCTATCTTACCAAAAGAATCCGGAAATTCCAAAATCATGTTTGACGATAACAATGCATACATTTTCCTGGAAAATTTCGAAATCATCTGTCGCTTAATTGAAGGACGCTATCCTAATTACAATGCGGTTATTCCTCAAGGAAACCCTTATAAAGTAACAGTAGACAGACAATTATTTGCCAATGCGCTCAAACGGGTAGCTGTTTTTTCCAATCCTGCGAGTAGTTTGGTCAAATTACAAGTATCAGACAATAAAATTGTTGTTTCCGCCCAAGACATAGATTTTTCCACTTCTGCGGAAGAAATGGTTCCCTGCACATACCAAGGAGAATCTATGAATATCGGTTTTAAAGGAACATACCTGATCGAAATCCTCAATAACACCCCATCTCCAGACGTCATTTTAGAATTAGCCGACCCCTCACGCGCCGGACTGATCCTTCCTTCTGAAAACGAAGAAAAAGAAGATCTGTTGATGTTATTGATGCCCATGATGTTAAACGAATAAGCATGGAATTAAAACTCAAAAATCCATTGGTATTTTTTGATCTGGAAACTACCGGTACAAATATTGTTACCGACAGAATCGTAGAAATATCATACTTAAAAGTTTATCCGAACGGGAAAGAAGAAAGTAAAACCAGAAGAATAAATCCGGGCATTCCCATTCCTCCTGAAGCAACAGCTATTCACAGGATTACGAATGAAGATGTAAAAGATTGCCCTTCCTTTAAAGAAATTGCCAAATCGTTAGCCACTCAAATAGAGGGCTGTGATTTAGCCGGATATAATTCCAACCGCTTTGATATTCCATTGCTGGCGGAAGAGTTCATCCGCGCTGATGTAGATCTTGATCTCTCCAAACGCAAATTTGTAGATATTCAAACTATTTTCCATAAAAAAGAGCAACGGACACTTTCTGCTGCACTCAAATTTTATTGTGAAAAAGAACTAGAAGATGCTCATAGTGCAGAAGCAGATACCAAAGCCACATACGAAATTCTGAAAGCGCAATTAGATCGTTATGATGATCTGCAAAACGACATAGAATTTCTATCCGATTATTCTTCCTTTTCAAATAATGTAGACTTTGCCGGGCGGATCGTATACAACGAAAACAAAGAAGAAGTGATCAACTTCGGAAAATACAAAGGAAGATTAGTATCAGAAGTATTGAAATCTGATCCCGGATATTATGGATGGATCATGCAAGGTGATTTTTCCTTACACACAAAAAAAGTCCTGACAAATATTAAACTAAGGGAATTCAATAAATAATCCCTGTGAGGCGCTTGCTACGTAAGCTGTGAAAGTTGCGAAGCAACCTAACGGTGAAACTATGAGCGGTAAATGGGATTCGAACCCACGACCTGAAGCTTGGGAAGCTTCCGCTCTGCCAACTGAGCTATTACCGCATTAGGTGCACAAATGTAAATATTTTTTCGCTTTTAGGATCACAAAGACATTATTTTTTAGTTATTTTTGCCACCTAAACAATGAGGTCATTTAGATTTTTGAATTTAATCTCCTGATCAAGGGTCATCCTTCCCGGCCTCGGGAAAATGGCGTTAAAAAACACGTAGTAAAGACGTTAAACGAAGCGCTGTTTAAGCAGGGCCGTAGGCGGAGCGAATTCGGTTCGTTTAGCCGGAACGCAGTATTTTATTCCAAAAGTCTACATAATTTCAATCTAACAAATATGTAATTAAATTATTCTGATATGAAAAAAATCTTAGTACTTTCTGCTTTATTTATTTTAGCATTCTCTCTAACAGGCCAAAATAACCGTACAAAACCAGTCAAAAATATCATTGTAATGATTCCGGACGGGACATCTATCGATGTATTAAGTGCTGCCCGGTGGTACCAAATCTACAATAAAATAGGAGGAGACCGCCTACATGTAGATCCTTATATTTGCGGTACGGTATCTACTTATTGCTCCAACGCTCCTATCGGAGACTCTGCCCCCACTACATCATGCTACATGACAGGTATTCCTCAACAAGTCAAAAATGTGGCCATTTATCCGGTAGCAGATCCGGCAAATGATCTTTATCCCATCGATCCGTCCAAAGCCTATCAACCGTTAGCTACCCTGCTCGAAGCTGCCAAAACAGAACAAAATAAAGCGACAGGATTGGTTGTCACCTGTGATTTTCCACATGCAACTCCGGCAGATTGTTCTTCCCACTATTATAATCGCGACAAATACGACTACCTTGCCCCACAAATGGTATACAACAATTTAGATGTCGTTTTCGGAGGAGGTGCCAGAATATTGACAGACGATATGAGGTCTCAATTAAAGAGAAACGGAACCACCTTAATGGAAAAAGATCTTGCAGGATTCAGGAAATACAATGGCGATAAAATGTGGTCGCTTTTCTCCAACGAAAAACTTCCTTACGAATTTGACAGGGATACCTCTATTATTCCTTCTTTGGAAGAAATGACAAGAAAAGCCATATCGCTTCTGTCTAAAAATAAAAATGGTTTTTTTCTGATGGTAGAAGGAAGCCAAGTGGACGGCGCTGCACATGCCAATGATGTGGTAGGATGTATAACTGAGTTTCTTGCTTTCGACAAAGCGGTAGGAGCTGCGGTGGAATTTGCAAAAAAAGATGGAAATACCGCCATCATTATCTTACCCGACCATGGTAACAGCGGATTTACCATCGGAAACTATAATTGTAAATCCTATGCCCGCAAATCCATCACCGAATTATTCGGTATGATATCTACTTTTAAAAATACGGGAAAAGGTATTGCTATGAAACTGATGAACACTCCGGTTGAAAACATCAGGCAATCCTTTAAAGAACAAACAGGAATAGAACTTACGGATGAAGAATTTAAATCACTTGTTAAAAATAAAGACAATGTAGAAAAAGATTATATGGAAGTAGCAAACAGCAAAAATGTAATTTCCTCTACCATAGACATCATCAATAATCATTCTTATTTCGGATTCACTACCGGAGGGCATACCGGAGAAGAAGTATTTTTAGCCGTTTATCATCCACAAGGGAATATTCCCATTGGTATGCAAAGAAACTTCGAAATCAATAGTTACATACATAGTATTATGGGGTTGCAAAAATCATTGGAAAGCATCACACAACAAATATATGCCAAGCACTCGGAAGTTTTTGCCGGACTTCAATACGAAATTAAAGATAAAAAAGGATTCCCCGTACTTGTCGTAAAAAAAGGACAGAATGTCTTGGAAGTTCCTGCTTTTAAATCCATTGCATACCTGAATGGAAAAATGTTTGATTTAGGATCCGTAACCGTATATATCGACAAAAATGATACATTTTACTTACCCAAATCACTGGTTAATAAATTGTAATCACGAAATAACAACACAAAAATGGGTTTTCTAAAGAATAGCATTTTATCAACTGTATCTCAATTTTTTAGTGTTTCAAATTTAATACATATCTCAGGGGAAAATGTTATTTTCCCCTTTTACCATGCTATATCAGACGAATACTTACCACATATTTCACCTTTGTATAAACCCAACAATATCCGGTCATTCAAAGAAGACTTAGACTTTGTTCTGAAACACTTTCAGCCAATAAATATGGATGATTTTTATCTTCATATGCAAGGAGAAAAAATCATTACAAAACCTTCTTTTCACCTTTCTTTCGACGACGGTTTACGGGAAATACATGATATTGTTTCTCCTATACTTTATGAAAAAGGTATTCCTGCTACAGTATTTATCAACAGTGCATTTGTGGATAATAAGGACCTATTTTACAGGTATAAAGCGGCATTGGTTATCAATAAATTGAACCACGCCTTTGTGAGTAAACAAGTAAGAAAAGAGATAGAAAAACTGCTACATGAAATAAATATAAAAGAAAGTTCTTTACAATCAGGAATATTAAAAATTAATTATCTACAACAAGGGCAAATAGATAAGATTGCATCTTTTATGGATATTGATTTTTCTGATTTTCTACAACAAAAAAGACCTTATTTAAGTATTACTGAACTGAAGGATTTACAAACCAAAGGCTTTTCAATCGGAGGGCACAGCATAGACCATCCTGAATATGTTCTTCTTGACGAAGAAAGACAAATATCGCAAACTTTAACTTCTTGCCAATATGTTAAAGAACAGTTTACCGAAAAAAGATGTTACTTTTCATTTCCTTTTTCAAGCATAGGCATAAAAGATTCTTTTTTCTCAAAAATACAAAACACCATCGATCTGACTTTCGGTGTTTCGGGAATCAACACTTCTCACCAAAAACGTCACATAGAAAGAATCTGGATGGAAAGAAACCCGAAAAAAGCTGAAAATCGCATTAAAAATGCGTATTTAGTTCATGTTATAAAGAATAGCAAACCTCTGCTACAAAAGAAACAAAGCAAGCCATCATAAAGATTAGCTTGCTTTGCTCTATATTAAAGATTATGTTAACTTTTGTTGATTCCTTGATAGAATTTTATTTTATCCTATTCAGCTAAAGTCCAAGTGGAAGTTCTTCCTAACAAAGACATTCCGCAAATAAATCCTTTCAATTTAATTTGATTTCCCTGTAAAGTCAATTTTCCGCAATACGTTTTTCCCGAAACCGGATCATATACCGTACCATCTTCAAAGGTATTCTCTCCCGTATTCTTGAATTTCTTCAAAATCAATAAATTCATCATGGGAGTTTGTCTTAGTTTTTCATTCGAATTATTGACATCGGTACGGGGATTTCCTTTCGAATCGTTCTCATCTTTCAACCAAACGATTTTTCCATAATACAATCCGTCAGTTGCTTTATAAATTTGAATTTTGGATGATTTTTCCTGATTATACCAGGTCCTTTCAATTCCACTTTGAGCATAGGATACTCCTGCAACAACTGCAAAAAGCATCAGGATCACTAATTTCTTCATATTTCATTCTGTTTTAAAATTGGGAGGCAAAGATACAATAAGTGTTCGGTATTTATAGTAAAACGACCTCATTTTGTGAAGTTCCCTTCGGTCAGTATAAATAGTGAACGGCGAGCAGAGCGAACACTTTAGTTAGAATAGTGGTATAAGATGTTGGAATAATGCAATAAATTATACTTTCTGACACCTATATTTGCCAACTGAATTATGTCATGCAACTGTTCGCCGGTAAGGAAGCCGGAAGAAGTTAAATAAAAATACATAAACCGTATTTATACGGTAACGTCACAGGTACATCAACTTGTGAGAAAAAGGGCTTGGAAACATTTTTCCAAGCCCTTTTTTGTATCTTTTTTATACGAAAAACCTCCCTTTTTTAATAAAATATAGTAGGGCTGTAGAAGCATTACAGTCCTATTGTAAGAGTATTACAGCCCTATTGCAAGACTATTACAGTAGGACTATAAGGTCTGTGAAGCCCTACTATATGAAAATATAAGGTTATTTCTTCATTTTATACATAACCGTATTTTTCGGCTAATTTTCCCGTCGGAAATTTGTTAAAGAAATATAAAAATTGAACAAGAAGTAATAATAAAGAAACAACATTCCGGCAACGCTTGCATTTTAGATCGATTAATCAAATTATAGATACTTTTTCATAAATTCGTCCATTTCTTCAGCATGAGTTTCCAAGCTTTGTAATAATTTGAACTGGGCTTTGGTACGAATTAAGTTGTGCTTTGGTTTATGTGTTTTGTAATAAGTATCACCATCAATATAATCAGTTAGAAAACGTACGGTTTGCATATATGTCAGTAAACGTCCGCCATATGGAAGCATACTGATTTCCAATGGTGTCAGGAATGATTTTGCAGTTTCCATGTAACCACTTGTATATGCTTTAAATATCTCCATATTCACATTGACATTTTCTAAGTTTTCATCATCTTCGGCTCCGGTATTTACTCCGGTACGGATAAAATCCCCGATATCAGATAATACGAATCCTGGCATGACTGTATCTAAATCAATTACACAAAGAACTTTTCCGTTTTCGTCAAATAAGATGTTATTTACTTTTGTATCACAATGATTGGTTCGTTTTTTCAACTTTCCTTCGCGGTATAGTTCTTCCTGGACACACATGGCTTTAGCACGTTTTTCGATTTCGCGGACTAAGTCCTGCACTTCATCTAAACGTCCTGCCTGATTGTCTTTTACTGCATCATGAAATTGCTGCAAACGAAACTCCATATTATGGAAATTAGGAATGGTCTCACCTAAAATGCCTTCCGGTAAATCAGAGAGCATAGATTGGAAATTACCAAAAGCCTTGCCCGCTTCATATGAAAACTCAGCATTCACTTCTTCAAAACTCTGGCTTCGTGGTATCATCAGACATACACGCCAATAGTTTTCTCCATCGAAATAATAAAATTTACCATCTTTAGCCGGAAGGAAAGTCAATACCTTACGGTCGATATAGTCTTCACCCTGTGCTTCCAGTTTTTTACGAATGTGTGAAGTGACAATTTGGATATTACTTTGCAACACCTCCACGTTTGTAAAAATAAGATGATTGATTCGTTGAAGAATATATTTGGCTTCACCTTTGTCTGTTGTTACTTTGAGTGTATCATTAATATGTCCGTTTCCGAAAGGAACTACTTCTATTGGCTGATCTGTTAGCTCAAACTGATTTAAAATCTTTAAATAAGTATCACTTGTCTGTTGCATACTTGTTTTGTTTTTTATGGTATTCTGGTATTATTCCACAAATCCTTCTTTTTGCCAAAACTCAGCATTCAAAATAAATTGTTTACTTGTTTCTTCTTCCAAAATATTAGCAGTTTTCACATACACCACCGGATAACCAACCGAAGGCACATACACACTCATATTCATGGTTGTACGGACACTACTTTTTTTGCTTCCAACGCGCCAAATACTATTATTCCATCCATCATTTTTATCATTACTGATGGTTATCATGTCGGATAAAGTCATCGGTGAAGAAACAGTTGTCAAATAATCTACCCGTTCGGCTCGTTTGTGACTGCTTGTAGAAAAGGTTTCGTTAAACGAAAGAAAATCTTTATACAGATAATGATTGGTATGATAAAGTGCTCCATTCGTTCTCCGCTCAACATGCAAAGAGTTGTCAGGAGAAATTTCGACATAAATAATTTCCGTCTTATCTCCGATCAACAGGAACTGAAATTGACCCAATAAATAAATAGCCGGATTATTCATTATTTCTTCTACCGTAGCGCATTCCCGGAGGATCTTTCCTACTTTTCCCACACCAGTCAAACGGTTCTCTTCCCGCACACTACCAACAGAAGCCGAAAATACCACTAATCCCTTTTCGTTTACACCGCCTTTTACTCCATCGTATTTGCCAACTGCATACATGGCTAAATACTTATGTCCGGTTTTAGGAGTAATCATTTTAAGCTTTGAAACAGAGTTTTCATCCCTGTCCCTGTTTTTAGCAATGAGTAATCCTCCATCTTTGACGGACGATCCGGCAAACCCCCAAAGTGTGCATGCAAATGAACTTATGCTAAAAAGAATACTTAATGATACACTTATAAAAATACGTTTTTGAATCATTTACAATTTATTTTTTAGTATCTTACTTTTTCCCTTGATGGAAAAAAGTAACAAAAAGATCAAGGCTGCGTCCAAATGGCTAAAAAATACTTCGTTATGGCTAAACGAAACCAAACTCATACCTACGGTACTCAAACAAAGTTTCGTTTTAACGCCTCCACTACCTATTTTTCTTACGCCATTTGTCCGAGGCCGTTACATAAAAAATTAACTTACTTCCTACTTCTCACTCCTTACTTTTTAACTTTTAATTATTAATTCTTTATTTCCCCGTCATATTACCATTCTTGTCGAAGTAGTACATTTTATAAGCAGTACGACTTTTAGTAGATTTTATTTCGAGAGAAATTTCTTCTTTGGAATCACGTTTAATCTTGACACCAAATCTTCTGATGTAACATTCTTCTCCGTAACCGGCTTTTTCTTCTGCATTTTTATACATTTCATCAAATTTGGAAAAAGGAGGGAAATAATCTCTTTTGAATAAATTATCTTGAAATTCTTCGTATTTTTCAATGAATACCTCATTGCTTCCTCTTCCGACAGAAAGAGTAACTTCTCTCGGACCAATAACGGTACCATCAGTAAGAGAATAAACATAGTCTATCAACTTATTTTTGTCGGATGGATTAACAAGAGTCATAGACATGGAAGCATGATTATTCTCCGGCTTTCCTGTTAAAGAAGGATTAAACAAACAAGAAAATTCATAAATTTCAGGGTCTGTAATTCCTATCTTTTTCAGCAAAGCATCGTATGCCTCTTGCAATTCTGCTCCGGCAGGCATATTAGTAACTGTTTTCTTTTTAGGAGTAAGATTGTCACATCCCGAAAGTAAAATACTGATGGCAAATAAAACTATTCCCAATGATAAGATTAATTTTTTCATTTTGTAAACTATTAGGGTAAATAAAGTGCAAATATAATATTTTTCTTAAGAAAAATTAAAATAATATTCTGTTGGCACATAAGCTTTTGTTTGTCGTAATCTTTGATTAATTCATATTAAAAGCACAATTGTACTTTGTAAAGTTACTTTATACTTCTCCGTTCGAAAGCATCTATAGAAAAACGGTGTGAAGTTATGCAACAAGCACCCATAAACGCCGCCGGACGGAGACATCAATAATAGCTAATTAATCACATAGTAGAAAAATACCCTCTCCAATATAAGAATCAATGCGGTATACCTTCTTTAAGAATTTATTACGGGCATTTTTATAATATGCTTTTACAGAATATTTTTTATTTTTATCTAAGTAATAATTTTCAAACAAAGTTGTCTTCTTTGTGAATAATATAAAACTATTTTTTTTTACTAAGACAAATCCATCTTTAAATGTTTTATCATTTATTACATAAAATCCTATTGTCGTATCTGAGAAAGGGAATAAAAAATCATTTTCCATATAAACTTTAAAATTTATAGCTCCCAAGTCTACCCAAATATCTTTGCTGGTATTATTTTGAATATTTATTTCAAAATCATGCATTTTTTCCCTTACATATACACAACTATCCTTTAATGCAAATGAGAATTTAACCGTTTGTGCATTTAGCAAAACTGGAAACATCATTATAAAGAATACAAAAATATTTTTTTTCATATTTTTAGAATCTACGAGGTAATAAATATAACCACTTTCTTAAATCATAAGATTTCCATGCATCATTTCTATAAGGATTACTAATTTCCCAAAGACTCCCTGGTCTTTTATAAGTTTCTTGGGAAACCATTTTAAATCCTGTATGATATTTTCCAGTACTTTTGATTGCATGGTTATATCCATAGATACCATCACCACCGTAAGTCGTCCTTTTTCTCTAATAAAACTTAAATAAATAGATATCTGTTTCATATCATAATATTAGTTTAAAAAATCTATGATTAACCTCGTTTTTATACCTCTCTTTTCAACAACCACAGATAATTTTTCGGTATTCTTTTAATAGATATATTATCAAA